>CAYFQZ010000524.1:0-1771 GCA_964345305.1 uncultured Ignavibacteria bacterium
GAACGCCCCCTCGTACAGCCTGTTCCTGGTGTCTCTGGGATAGATCCAACCCTTACCACCCAGCGGAGTGAAGGCCCCGTCGCCAAGTCCGTATTGACCAAAATTGGAGATGGTGGAGACGAAATTTCCCACGTCGTGAGTTGCGATGGACGACGGAGGCAGAGAGCCCACGGTAATGCTGAAGCTCAATTGGCAAACGTAGGAAGGATGCTGACCGGTAAGCAGCAGCTCGAAGTCGACCTTTCTTCCGGCGGGCATGGCCGGATCAAGAATCACCGCGAAGGGAGAATCGTAATTGGAAAGCTCCTGGGCAGAGGCCATGGCACCCAGGTACGAGCTGCCCTTCATGACGTGGACCAGCGAATCCGAGGTTGAAAGCTCCGCTGCAACGGCATCTGCGTCGACCCCGCTGTTTTTCAGATGAACCACCAGGTTGATCTCTTCGCCCGGCTGGGGCGGGATTCCTTCGTTGACCTCCAGGCCGGTAATGTACAGGTTGGGCAAATCCGCCTTGGGAAGTATCTCCAGCGCCCTGGGGATGTCGATCAGGCCGTGACCGTAATCGTTGTCCTCTCCCTCGGCGCCAAGGTCGGTGCACGATTCCAGAAGCGCCCGCTTGATCTGCTCCACTGTTGCGTCCGGATTGTACTGCCGTAGAATAGCCACCGCTCCGGACACGAAAGGAGTCGCCATGGAGGTTCCGCTCATCAGCCGATATTCCCCGTCTTTGTAGCATGAGAAAATCCCCACTCCCGGGGCGCTCAGCTCCGGCTTTATGGTCTGGTTGTCACAACCGGACGGGCCGCGCGAGCTGAAATGTGCCACCGGAAAACCGAAGCAGAACGGATCGACCGCCCCCACCGAGAAGCAGTTAGTGGGTGAGGATATGCGGTCAGCCGGGGTCCGGAGGGATGCCGGTTCCGGCCCCTCGTTGCCGGCCGCAAAGATTACCACCACTCCGGCGCTTTCCACGTTGTCTATGGCGTTCCAGAAGGTCTGATCGCACGCCGGCTTGACCCCTTTAGGAACTCCCCAGGAGTTGTTGATTACGTCAGGCACGTCATCCATTGTCTCGGGATTGCCATCCGGATCAACCGCCCACTGGAAGGCGGACAGGATGTCGGCGATGGTCTCGGAGATGGAAGCACCACGATCTATGACCGCACCAGAGATCCACCGGGCCCCGTATGCCACACCAAAGGTGTCCGATTCAGTCACCCCGGCCATGATGCCCATAGTGTGAGTACCGTGACCTCTATCATCTTTCGGAAAATCCGAGCCGTAGGGATCAAACCAGCAGGCCGAACTCGGGGCACCGCTCTTGCCGCGCCAGTTCGAACTCACTGCCGGATGGTGCCCGTCCACTCCGGTATCGAAGTTGCAGAGCAAGCGCCCTTTGCCGGTATAGCCCATTCTCCAGACCTCCCTGGCACCGACGGCGGAAAGGTATCTCTCCCTTTCGGCCCTGTTTCCTGAAGATTTCTGAACCGACACTGGCGCCACCAGCGAGATAGGATAGTTGTCGTAGACCCCCTCCACGTCCGGCCGGGAGGCTATCCTCTCGATTTCTTCCCTGGTCGCCTCGATCAGAACGGCGTTGGTTATCCAGAAGGCCTTGAATTCGCGTACGCCCCCCTCCAGTGCTTTCAGGTTCAGGTAGTCTATCAACTCTGACTGAGACGTCTCTGCTTTGGACCTGAGTGACCTCAGTACCACTTGATGCCGATCTTTTCTGGTAGCCTTTTGCAGACCCAGCTTAGAGCCCAACTGA
>CAYFQZ010000525.1:0-6658 GCA_964345305.1 uncultured Ignavibacteria bacterium
AGAAGTTGAAGAAAGGATAACTCAAGCTGAAAGACATGCCGTCCGAAACGGTGTCATCGCTGATCCCGGAAACGGACACGACGGACTCATCATCGTCGTGTCCAGCCACGTGTAGATAGTCGGTGATAAAAGTATTGGGGTCATTGTCCAGAAGCAGATCCTGACTCGAAAGGAAAAGGCTGCCTCCCTGATTGAGATAGTCCGTTAACCTCGCCTGATCGGTATCGTTCAAGGTGGCGGGATTCGAAATGCTTCCGTAATCTTCTCCTGTGCTCCAGACCACGGCTTGATACAGCGCCAGAATTGTATCGTCCGGACACCCCTGGCTTTCGTAGGTCCACACTTCATATCCCACACCCACGGAGTCCAAAGCATAGAGAAAGTAATCTTCGTAAGCCTCTCCCCCATCGTCATCCACGAACAGGATGGGTTTTTTACCGATCACCAGGATAAACGTGTCGACCGCGGCATAAGGCCCCGAGGCGTCAATGTTGAGGACCAAAGGAGCAGAGTATCCCACCGGGCTCTCCTCGTGCGTCTCAATCTGATAAGGACTGAGAGCCGCGCCTGTGGCTCCAGGGGGCATGTCGGGATAGGACGAGGTCGCCGAGATCACCGTCACGTACTGGTCGCCAGAGACGAGCTCCGCCTGAACCTGCTGTCCGTCCTGTCCCCCTTCGTTTTTCAGGGTGACAGTTATGTTGTGGGTCTCTCCGGCATCCACTTCTCCGTTGCTGTTGCCCACGACCTCCTCGGTCTCGAGTGAGTGATAGACCAGAATCGGAGCGTGTGCCAGGATATCGGGACCTTCACTCCTCCAGGCTCCGTTGGTAGCCGTTATATCTAGCTCGAAGGGTATGAGCTCGCCGTCGCCGATATCCGCAGAGACGGAGAAGACGAACGGCCCCAGACTGGCAGCCGTATCGCCTGCCGCTATGTCGCCAAAAGTCTGCTGGCTGTCGACGATTGCGACCTCGGGATGATCCGTTCTCAAAGTTGCCTCTGCATCGAAGGCGGTGGAGTCTCCGGTATTTTCCAAAACAACGGTAAACTCTATGCTTTCGCCTAAATCAACGTTTCCATCGCCGTCCCCCTGGCTTTGACCCGACTGGTCGTCATCTATGCGGTAGCTGCGAAACATAACGTAGGCGCCGGTAATGGGACGCGGATGGGTAACCGCATCAATGTCGCAGCCGGGGTACATCTCAGTGGCGCTGCCGTCGTTGTCGTCAACGATCTTGATGTATCTAACGCTGTCAACGGGGAGAGAAGAGATGTCAAAGGCGCTCGTGCCATATCCGGCACCGATGTAATTCCACGTGCCCCCGTAAGGAACGTCGCTCCAGTAGACGTTGTATCCATCGTTCGAGTCAACCTCATACACGGTGAAATCGTTTCCTTCAACGTCCTGTATGTAGGCGTTCTCTCCCATGTCCAGTTCCACGTGGCCGCCCTTGCCCAGCGAAGCGTAGATTCCGTCAGGAAGCCCAAGCGCTGCGGACGCATTGGTAGGATTGTTGGGATACTGGTTGGGATAAGAGTAAGGATCGTAGAAGTAACACGAAATCACGTGCAAGGCATACTGGTCCATCCCGCGGTTCAAAGCCACGTTCAAGATGGTAGGTGATCCCCCGCTTACGGCGACTCCTGAGACCAAGGAATCCAGATATCCATTTGCCGAGAACCGGAGGGTGTAAGTCCCGGGGAGAAGATTCTTCTGATAGTCGCCCATGATGGGGTCGGTATAAACCGGTAGTCCCCACTCCATGCAACGGACCATACCGTCCACCGGTTCGCCGGTGGAGGCGTCGGTTATCACACCCCTCACCCCGTCGTCAGTTCTCTCCATCATTGCCAGCATCCCTGGCCGGTTCAGATTCCAGACATTGGTTATGTTGTTGTTGGCGGTCTCGATGGTGGCATCCAGGCTGGTTCTTGAACCATAGCTCCAGTCGTTGCAATCTCCGTTGGTCACATACCATTGGTATCCCTCGGTAACCCAGTAGCCATTAAAGGAACCGTACTCCTCGGAGATATCAACGATAAAAGCGCTGTCGGCCACTGGAAAGTCCTTGTAGTTCCAGACGAAGTTCACGATATCGCCCGAGGTATGAAAGGAAAGCGAAATTGAAAAATTATGCTTCATCCCGTGTTCCCTGATGGCTCTCGTCTCCGGCTGGGAGAACATGCCCGGAGTCAGATAGTCCCACATGTACCCGTAATCCCTGTTCAGGTCGACCCCATTCCAGTTACCCCTGGTGCCTAACGTGCGTCCATCCGGATTCATCATGGGTATGATCCAGGTCTCCATATCGTTCACCAGATGGGTCACCTGGGGATCGGAACCGTAATTGTCCGTGAGGTATTCGAGCATCAGCAGCCCCATCTCCACAGACATATATTCGTTGCCGTGATGGTTTCCAATAATCCGAAATTCCGGCTCGTTCTCCTCGGCTGCCGGGTTATCGCTGACCTTCGCCCCCAGAATCATCCTGCCCTGAACAGAATATCCCAGGGTATCGAGGATCACTATGCCCGGATGATCGGAAGCTGCCTGCAGCATCTCGGTCACCAGCTCGCTGTAGCTGTGAAACTGCCGATCCCAGTCTTTTCCGAACAGCGCGATATTTCTTTCCTCCGGCGTCCGGTAGACGACTTCCACATTGTAACCTTTCTCCTGCAACTCTTGGAGAAGTCTTGAATCGAGAACCACATCCACCCAGTCCGGCCCGGCACCGTCGATATCCAGACCTCTTTCGCCGAAAAGCCTGGCCTTTTCCTCAGTTGAGGTCACCCACACCCTGGCATAGATCTCCTCGTGAGTCGCCCCCCTGGCACCCTGCCACGCAAAAATGCAAGTCAACATCAAGATGAAAATCAACGGCCATCCGGTGCGCATCAAGATTCTCCTTTTCGGATTACACGCAAGTCGAGAGATCACAACAGCTTTTATCGTCAAATTCAATATCAGACTTACTCTGACAGCCCCATAATTCTTTGTCTACTTGTAAAATACGCAAAATGACCTTCTTGTCAATTGGTTTTTCTGACCACCACCCTGAGATTGTTCTGTCCCAAAAGGAGCCGCTTTGTGAAGCTGATTCCAAGGAGGACAAACAGTACTCTGAAGATATGCGGCGCAGCAAGACGGCTTCCAAACTGGCCGAATTTGCTGTTGACATATCGATCAATTGTCCTAAATTGCCCCGGTGTTGGTTGAAGTCAACTTACCCCGGGAATCTGGACCCGAAGGAGCACGTTATGCCTGTGATGATTCTGATGTTTTCGGCCATAGTTCTGAACGTCTGCGGTCATCTGTTCTTGAAGGCAGGAATGAACAGGGTTGGCGCCATCTCGGTCGATCAGCTGGTGGTCAGCTTCTCCAAGATCTTCACCACGCCCTTTGTGGTTTTGGGTCTCTTGTCGTATGTCTCCAGCGTCGCCATGTACATGGTGGTTCTCTCCAAGGTGGATATATCTTATGCCTATCCCCTCATGATGGGATTAGGCTACGTGATGATAGTTCTCTTCTCCTGGCAGATCTTCGGAGAACCCTTCTCCACCTTCAAGTGGATAGGTATCATCCTGATATTGGTGGGACTATCCCTGCTGGGAAAATGAGGGTGCTGCCGGCCGCTGGGTCGGCGTCAGGATTTTCTGCGGTTCTTCGGCATTAGTTCAAAAAAACTGTTGCGGAATAACGTTTGTATGTTAAATTGGGCGTTAAGCGGAACCGGGTTCGTCTGATCAGGGAGCCGCAGCAACAACCCGCTTGAATCGCCGTAGATGAAGTGGCTGGAAAGGAGAAGAAACCATGCCCAGAAAAGTTACTACGTTTGCGGATAAAGTCAAAAAGGAAGCCCACGTGGACTACTGCTCCAAATGTGGGGGTGCCATCGAGTGGGTGTTGCTTGTGGATTCGGTGAGGTCGAGCTCCGGCTCCTGGAAATTCAAACAGAAGAACGTTGGAATCTGCAAGTGCAATGAGGATCAGTTTTACAAATAGGGGCGCTGCGACCGCGTCCCTGGTCCGGTCAAAGGATTTTGAGGTCATCGGGGAAAAGCGATGGCCTTTGTTTTTTCCAGCCGGGGCCACATGATCAGGCTGCGTTCATCTGCGGATCCACACTCTCCGGACAATATCTGACCGCTTAATGCTGCGCGATTTCTGCCCTGAGGCTAGCCATGAGCATCCGCATTGCCCGGACCTCCCGGCGCTGGCTCACGGCGGGTGGACATCACTAGCCGCATGTCCTACACCAACAAGCTTGTGAAAAAAGTTGCAAATTTCCTTGCTTTGATAAAGCTTGTTTCGTATCCTGATAAGATGTTGTTGCGCCGCGCGCACACTTTCTATTGGTCTTAATCAGTTAGAACTGTTGGAACGAATTTATATGCCTAGAATAGAGGTAGACGAGAGAAGATGCAAGGCCTGCGAACTTTGCATCGTAGCGTGCCCTCACAAAGTTATCGGATTGGCAAATCATTTCAGTTCCACCGGGTTCCATCCTGCGTGCATGGAGAAACCGGAAGCTTGCACCGGGTGCAAGCTCTGCGCCTTCGTCTGCCCCGACGTGGCGATCGAGGTCTACAAATAGCCGAAGTCACCGGATCATTGGGCTCGACCTCCACGGCGGAACCAGGTCAATCCGCAACACGCTTTTTCAGACGACAACAAAGTGAATCGACGGAGTTAATGCAATGGCCGAAAGAAAATTGATGAAGGGGAACGAGGCGCTGGCCGAGGGAGCCGTCCGAGCCGGATGTCGCTTCTTCGCAGGCTACCCCATAACTCCCCAGAATGAAATACCCGAATACATGTCCTGGAGGCTCCCGGAGGTCGGAGGAACCTTTATCCAGGCCGAAAGCGAGGTGGCCGCCATAAACATGTTGTACGGCGCTTCCGCCTGCGGAGCCAGGGTGATGACCTCATCCTCGGGGCCCGGCATAAGCTTGAAGCAGGAGGGAATCTCCTATGCCTCCAGCGCCGAGCTGCCCATATTCTATGCCAGTGTGGTCAGAGGTGGTCCCGGCCTGGGCAACATTGCACCTTCGCAAGGAGATTACTTCCAGTCAACTCGCGGCGGAGGCCATGGGGACTATCGTGTGGTCGTTTTAGCCCCCAACTCGGTCTCGGAGATGGGCAACTTCCCCCGGCTCTGTTACGAGATAGCGGAGAGGTATCGGATGGGCGCAATGGTCTTAGCCGATGGACTTCTGGGCCAGATGATGGAGCCCATCGTTTACGACTTCGAGCCCATAGATCCGGAGAAACTCCCGCTCAAGGATTACACTCTGGGCAAACAAAATGGGAGACCGCGGAGGATCGTGCGGTCGTACGATCTGAAAGCCGGCTTCATGGAGAAGCACGTTTGGAAGCTGATGGAAAAATACAAGAAGGTCGAGGAGAACGAGGTCAGATACGAAGCCGCCATGGTGGACGATGCGGAGGTGCTGATAGTGGCTTACGGGACCGCCTCGCGCATCTCCAGGGCAGCCATGGCGCTGGCCAGAAATGAGGGCATGAAGGTGGGACTTCTCCGACTGATCACTCTGTGGCCGTTCCCCATGAAGGCTTTGAGCGACCTGGCCTCAGGGATAAAGAAGATCCTGGTGGTGGAGATGAGCGCCGGGCAGATGATAGAAGACGTGAAACTGGCAGTGGAAGGAAAGGCGGAGATCTTCTTCCATGGCAGACCGGCCGGTGGGATCCCTACCGAAAACGAGGTGTTCGACGTCATCAAGAAGATCCGCTGATACTCACATTGGCGAACACTGGCTCGAGACTTTGAAGAGTTGAACCTTTAAACTGATGTAAACATGGAAAAGAAAGTTTTTGAAAAGACCAAGGGATTGGAAGACATCCCCATGCGCTACTGCCCCGGATGCGGACACGGGGTGATCCATCGACTGGCGGGAGAAGCCATTGAAGAACTGGAAGTCAGAGAGAGGACAATCGGCATCGCGCCCGTAGGTTGCTCGGTTTTCGCCGATGAGTATTTCAACTGCGACATGATCCAACCTCCCCACGGCAGAGGTCCCGCGGTAGCAACAGGGATCAAGAGGGTCCGACCCGACTGCATAGTTTTCAGCTACCAGGGAGACGGGGATTTGGCCTCTATCGGAATGGCTGAGACCATCCATTGCGCTGCCCGGTCCGAGAACGTGACCATCATTTTTGTCAATAACGCCATCTATGGCATGACCGGAGGCCAGATGGCGCCGACCACCCTGCCGGGAATGCGGTCCACCACGTCCCCTTTTGGACGAGACCCGAAAGTTGCGGGCAACCCCATAAGAGTCTGCGAGCTTCTGGCCGCGCTTAAGGGTCCGGCCTATCTGGAAAGGGTGGCCGTCGATTCACCGGCCCACGTGGTGAAAGCCAAGAAGGCCATAAAGAAAGCCTTTCAAACACAGATGGACGGGCTGGGATTCTCTCTGGTGGAGATTCTCTCGCAATGCCCCACCGACTGGGCCATTACGCCGCTTCAAGCCAGCAAGCGGGTGGCGGACGAGATGATCCCTTACTACCCCCTGGGCGTGTTCAAGAGCCCGGATGGGAAGGAGAAGAAGTAGCGAAAAAGGGTCGTGAGTCTGAGCGTGCATCCGGCAGTCGATCGAGGCTCGCCCTTTCTTGTCTAAGGATGTTGAACCATTT
>CAYFQZ010000526.1:0-5541 GCA_964345305.1 uncultured Ignavibacteria bacterium
AGATAGAGGATGTCGCCTTCTACTTTCCTCAAGAACTCAAACACATCTTTCCGGTGAGATTCGTTTGTCTGACCGTTAGAAAACACTCCTTGATTAATCTGCTTCCGGAGCGTTTCTGCAACGGTCTTTGGGTGCCCACATATATTCCTTGAAAACACATCCCGGAGATAGTTAGGGTTCATCTCTTCCCATTTACCCTCCTCTGCCTGATTAACGATCGTCTTTGCCCCGAAATTCCCCATGGGCCGCATCCGGAGGATGTATTTAACCAGCAGCAGTAACAAGAGCCACTTCTTCGCTCCTATGGCATTTCTAGCGTTTTTAAAGGCCGCGTCGAGGAATTGGGCATGCTTCGTTGTTACGACGTCTGGGGCAAAGTGCTCCTCGATGAAATGGGATTCATCTCCATTCGTTTTGAATAGCCGTATCACATCATCCTTGCCAAGCATCGCTCGGTCGTTCTCGATGAGTGCTTTTCCAACGACATAGCTCCTCAGAGCGATATCATTGCAAATCACCCGATATCCCCTCGCCTTGGCAAGGAGAGAGACGGATCCACCTCCGAGGAAGGCATCCACAAACACTGGTGCCTCCGATGGAACCGGGAGGTGCTTTATTATCTGCCCCAGGAGCTTTCTTTTCCCACCGAAGTAGGGCGGCAACGCTCTTAGTCTTTGCCACATTGTTTTTCTCCACTACGAAACTTCGAAGGTTCCGATTCGACTCGGTTCTGGTGCCTCTCGCGTGTAGCTCTGACTCGTTCTGCAAGACTCCTTGGCTCGCGTTCTCGAGACTCCGATTTAGGTGGAATCCACTGGTCGAAAAACTGACTGCTCACAAAATCATTTAGAGTGATAGCCCGCAGCCATTTGCCCTTCTGCCTGCATGGGTATAACTCATCACAGACTTCTATGCATCGTTTCATCCGTACAATCAACTCTTTGAAACCCACAGCTTCGATCTTGTCCCTCAGGTTCTTCTTATCTCTGGGGATGGTTTTCGCATTGCCCTTGCTATTGGCTAGATAGTAGGGCCTCCCGTAATGCTGCTCCCAGAGATGCCCCCAATAGTTCCATGCAACTTGAACCTGAGTCTTCTGTCCGATTTGCTCTAAGTTCCTTAAGGCGACCGTCACCTGATTTTCAGGTGACATATCTCTCTTTATTAGTCTTGTATATAGTCTTGTCTGACGCTTGAAATTCGCTTCATTTTCTTTTTTGACATTGGATTCCGAAAAAGACTTAAGAGAAAACATTGGTCCAATCTTTTCAGGGATTGGTCCAATCTCCCCGAGCTTTGGATCAGAATCTGGCCCATTCGTGGCTTTCTTTGGACCATTCTCTGGTCCATTTGAGGAAGTCTTTGGATCAATATTTGACCCATTCTCCCTGGATCCTGGCACGGGAATCCGGGGGCGATAGGACCACGTTTTCATGTTCCGTTTCCCATGGCGCACTTGGTCGATTAAACCCGCTTTCACGAGCTGCTTTAACTTATCCTCAAGGGTCGTTTTGCTTATGCCAAGAATGCTAGCCATTGTCCTGTGTGACATATATGGTCCCGCATTTTTGCTGTGGTTGTATTGTTTGGCAATCAGGCAATAGACGACAAACGCCATCGAGCCAATCTCTTTTACCCAACCGGGGTTTTTCTTATCGCCCACCATGACGTTTGGCACCTTGAAATAACTGCAACTGGGGAAGCCTCTGTTATCTCGCATGTCACCTGCCGCACTCGAATGTCTTAGCTAAACAACTCTCCATATCTCGTCTCTTTCTCATAAAACTTCCCGATCCTCAGATCTGCCATGCATTGGAGAGTAACTCCGGACTCGCCATCTCGATTCTTGGCCAGGATGAAGTGGAGCTCGCCTACAACGCTTTCGGTATGGAACTTGCTCTCCTCTCGAAGCTTCAAAAGGTCAAGAAGCATCACCCCTTCACTTGCCTGAGCTGGCCCACCCGAGCCCTCGATATAACCAATGTGAGGTCTCTTCCCATCCGCCTCTTTGTTCAGCTGGGCAAGCGCGATGATGCTCACCTTCATCGCCTTCGCTGCCGCCGCCAACTCGTACGAAACATTCTTGATTGCCGTCGCTTCCGATATTTTCCCACCACTCCGTTCGAGAGAGATACGCTGGAGAAAATCGATTCCGACGATCCCCGTGTTATCGGGGACCTTGTTCCCAAGCTTCCAGTGCCTGATTCGACTGACGATTTCCTTGGTTGTTATGTAGGGGGAACTATCAATCTCCAGAGGAGCTTCCTTGAGGCCTCTCGATTCAAACTCGATGTTCTCGAAAAGATCTTCTGGGAGGAACTTGCTGAATATCAGGCTTGAATCTATTTCTGCTCGTCTACTGAGTATGCACTTGATAATATCAAGCTCGCTCATCTCGAGCGAGAAGAGTAAGCACGGAACAGGAGGATCTGGAGTTGATAGATTGTGGTCGAGGACGGAGACCAGAAACTTGGTTTTCCCGGCGCCCTTTTGTGCTGCAACCGTGTAGAGCTTCCCGGGGCGAATTGGCAGGAACTCATCAAGCCTCGGGATCCCCCATGAATATCCCGCCTCTCGCGTGCCCTCTTTAATTGCCTTCTGAGTGCTTATGAGCTCATCGACTATCTCCGGTAGAGGACGCCTATATTCATCCACGCCTCCAGCATCCAAGGCGATCGCTTCTTCCGCGACCCGGAGGAAATCTGGGAAGGAATTCGCTCTGCGAACCTTGTCTTTGATTATCCGCAGGTAGTAGCCCCCACGTAGTTCGGATAGGTAATCTGGAAGTTCGGTTCCAAGTTCCTTCAGTTCGTATTCTCTGAAGGCGCAGTCAATACACACTTCAAAAGCCTGAGGTAGCGATGCGATCCGAGCGCCTTTGCTCCCAAGTACGTGTCTAATCGCTGTTTCGGATATCTCGGTGCCCCGCTCATGGAGTGCCAGCATGGCTTCGAGGATCTTGCGGAGCGTCGAGTCACTGAAAGCACAAAGATCATTCTTGCTGAATCGGCTCAAGATGTCCTCAGCCGAGCTTGGGAAGTTGAGTAGATGCCCGATAATGACCCGCTGGGCTTTCTCGTAATTGTTTTTGGCCTCCAGCAAAGGACTCATTGAATTACCTTGTCGCCTTCGTGAGAGCCAGAAGCTCCCGCCTCAACTCTAGGTACGTCTGTGCGAGGTATATTGCCTCTTCGGAATCCGAGGGGAGAGCTCGAATTAGGCTGCTTAAAAAACCAGAAATCATCCGAAGCGCCCGAATCCTAGCTGGGCTATCCGCTGCCATGATCACAGCCTCACCCTCGATTTTGCCCAGTCCTGTACAGTAACCCAATGAGGGACTCTTCCCGGGACGCACCCAGGCTACCTGACGTCCACTTGTAGACAGGCCTATCTGGCCCTCCACCTCGAAAGCGCCTGTTGAAGGCCGAAATGTTGCAGATGTTTTCAGGGGGCGAATAATCGCCCTTGACAAATACACAAAACATGTGTATTATCGAATTGAAACATTAGAGCCTATGAGGGGCGCTACTTTATGGAGGCATGTCGATGGAAGATAGGGTTGGGAAGAAGAAGGGCCGGCGCCGTGTGAATGTGGACCGAGAAATATGGCAGCAGCTTACCCGACGAGAAAATCAGGCGCTGAATTTCAGCCGACTAGTCTCAGCTCTGCTGGAATCCTATTTGGCCCGTTCTAAACGATTGAAACATAGGGTTGGGGATAAGGTGTCGGTAGATATTACGATTGATGACTCCTTGTGGAAGGATGCATTGAGGACCGCTCGCAACCAGGGTTTCTCGTTGAGCCATATCCTGCGGGAGCTTCTCCGCGAGCACGCCATACGGCGTTCAATGCGAAGTGCAATCGATCATGAGCGCAAACGATATAAAAGACCGTAAAGTGTGCGGCCTGTACCTCCGTGTTTCCACGGAGCGGCAAGCACAGATCAAGGAAGGATCTCTAGACACTCAGCTTGGGATCCTGAAAAAGCACACTGAGATGAAGTCGTCCCAAGGGAATGAGGAATGGGTGGTGGCTGAGATTTACCGCGAAGAAGGCAAGTCCGGAAAGAACATCGATCGATCCGAGTACCAACGGCTGCTCCAGGACATCAAGAAAGGCAAAATCAATGTTCTTCTCTGCACCAAGATTGACCGAGTTAGCCGATCCCTCATGGACTTCTACCGCCTTCACGAGCTACTCGAGAAGCACAATGTGGACTTTGTATCCCTGAACGAGAACTGGGACACATCGACGCCGATGGGACGCTTCGGTCTTAAGCTCACTTTGGCGGTGGCAGAGCTGGAACGGGAACAAACATCCCATCGCACTCAGGAAAAAATGCAGTGGAGAGCTGAGCAAGGACTCTGGAACGGCGGGCAGGTTCTCGGATATGATATCGATCCCGAAAACAAGGGGATTCTGAAGATCAATCCTGCAGAGGCCAGGATAGTGCGGGAGATTTTCGAGACATACCTGAAACTCCGGTCCTTCCGACGAACTGCCCGGGCTATCAACGAGGAAGGGCATCGTTCAAAGGCCTACAGGTCTCGACGAGGGCATGTGCATGGAAACAGGAAATTCACAAAAAGCGGCCTTACTCACACACTGACCAATCCTGTCTACATTGGGAAGGTGACGCATCATGGGAAGGTCTATTCTGCCAAACACCAACCAATCATCGATGACGCTCTATGGAAGACGGTAAATGAGCACATTGCTGCCAACCGAGTTGTGCGGGCGAAACCAAGGGAACAGAAAAGCCATTGTTTCCTCCTAGAGGGTTTGGTCAGATGTGGTCAATGCGGGGCTTTTATGACTCCCTCATACTCGTCAGGCCGCAGCCAAGTGTACTTCTACTACGCTTGCACAGGAACCAACAACGGTGCGGATGAGTGCAAGATGAGGAGAGTCCGGGCTGATGCGCTGGAAAACCTGATCACGGAGCGGCTAATCGAGATGGGCCGAGATGCGGCCCTTTTAAAGAGGATCCTCGAAGAGGCAGAACGGAGTTCTAAGAGCGAGCTGGCCCTGATAGAGGAACGTCGGGATTTCCATAAGCAGGCTCTGGTTCCCGTTGAACAAGAGATCAAGAATATCGTCCGATTCGTGGCTCAGGGAAGGGCGTCCGAGGCCTTATCGCAGGAATTAGAACGGCTCGAAGCCCAGAAACGGGAGATCGAGGGAGAGCTGGAACTACTCAGCCTTGAGGCAAAGGAAATCACCAACCGTACCATCAACGCCAAATTCGTTCAGGAGGGACTCGGACTCTTTGGAGAGATTTGGGAACATGCCGAGCCCGGAGAGCGAAAAGAGCTGATGCAATTGTTCATCCACAAGGTGATTTTCACACCAACGGAAATAAGAATGGGCCTGCATACCAGACCCATTTCCGCCAAAAGTATAGAATCCGCTTCCACAGGTAACCGCAAGGGCCATGGTGCAGTAGATCGGATGAACTGGCTCCCCAGTCTGGTCAAAAGTAAGAACTTTCAGAGAAGTGTTTGAGATGGTCTCCTGAGAGTTCGAGTCCCATGCGGCTC
>CAYFQZ010000527.1:0-15567 GCA_964345305.1 uncultured Ignavibacteria bacterium
GGGCCAGGAGTCAAAGGCTAAGAAATATGGAGAACAACACTTTTTTCGAAGGTCCGGCTATTGCAGTTTCCGGTGGCATTTTTCGTGATGCCTTTGGGGATCGTGACACCTATTACGCAACCATCGCTCGCATTAAGCTGGAGGCTTCCCGGAAGGTAGAATCAGGCATGGTCAATCAGCTCGATAAGAGACTCACCAATATATGATATGTTGCTGAATCGAAATCTCCTGGCAAAAGAGTAATGTCATCTCTTCAGCCAGGATCTGCAAAAGCGAATGGGCAAAATCCAATTCCAAGTGTCACAAATCCAGAAGAGGTAAAAATGAACATCGACCAACTGATTGAGTCTCTGCAGGTGAGCCGGAAGGCCATCGGCACAGAGACGGTGCAGACCATAGACTTTGACCGGCTGGAAGAGGATCTGGGCCAGGCTATCGAGACTCTGAGTTCACTAAGGGAAAAGCAACAGCTTTGCGATCGCCTGCTGTCCGATTTTAAATCGGACATCAGAAGAATGGTCCTGGCGATCTCTCGGGTCAAGGGACAAGCCGGGTCCTGCGGTCTGGCAGAAAAGCTCATTTCGTCCCCGGATTTAAGCTTCGATGATCTGTTGTTCCTACGGGAAAGAGTCAGGGAGGAATTCAATCAGTGTTTGCCCGCCCGGCCCCGGTCCAAGGTGATGGCCGGCTCGATTGGGCCTCAGGCCGGTCTTTCGGAATTTAAGACCGGGGCTGATGCCTAGAAGAGGAAGCGTGCGGTCGGGTGTTAAGATTCGCTGGACCAAAGACAGACGGAGCCTAAGCTTCAGGCTGGCCCAAGGCTCCCCGTTACATGCGGAGGAAAGGTCGGAAGCACGGAAACCGAGCCAGAGTGGGTGTCACGACCCGAAGGGATGTCCGTCAAGACACTCTTCTGCGGCTTTGAGGTAGACAGAAGGCCAAGCGGAAAGGAGATAAGAAGATGGGAATTAGAGACCAGAATCTGGAAGCGACCGGGGCGGTGTTTGCCACTTTCTCCATCAAGCAAACCGGCGGCGTCGATGATCTGAAAGATGCAGACGCGGGCAAGGCGGTTAAGCTTACCGGAAACAACCAGGTAGGTCCGACCACCGACGGCGCGGTGCTTGCAGGAAAGCTAATCGATCTCACCCTGACCGACGCAGACGATGGAAAGAGAGTTGCCACGGTGCAGATCGCCGGAGTGATGACACTTCCGATCACCACCACCTATCCGATGGTGGGCGACAGGGTGCTGTGCGGTGCCAATGGAGCGGTGAAGCAGGCTCCCGCACTGGCCGACTACGACCCGGCCGGCGGAAACTTGGCCAGGGGTACGGTCATAGCGGTCAGCGGAACGACCGACTGCACGCTGATTTTGAACTGATTCGTCCGCCGTCCACAGTCCGCCGACCACCGCAAACGGGCCGCCGATCCCCGACGGTCGATGGCGGTCGCAGGAAAAAGGAGAATAACCATGGATTTAGAGAAACTGCTAAACTCGGCTGAAGGAAAGAAACTCTTGGAACTGGCCTGCCTGGAGAGACCCAGCTCCGGGGAGGTGGATCTGTCCCGGGCAAAGGAGGTCAGGGTCACCAAGGATACTTACCTGGAGGCGCAATCTCGAGGCATGACCTTATCGGAACTATTGGAGACTGAGGAGTACGATCCCAGCGGCATAAACTCGCCCCTGGATGCTTTCGAGCGACAGCTGGCCGCGCATGACATCAGAGTGGGAGGACGAAATCCGCTCACGGTGGAACTTTTCTACCAGGGAGCGCCGGCACTTCTTCCTGAGTTCATGATGAGGGAGATAAGGCGGGGACAGAGGATGCGGCCGGAGCTGGGCAAGCTGCTGGCCAGTTCCAACACCATCTCGTCGTCGCGCTATACTCCCTTTTACGTCAACGTGACTCCGGATCAGGCCAAGCTTTCGTTGAGACCTGTGGGAGATGCGGCTGAGATCCCGACTTTGACCGTGGCCGAGCAGCTGCATTCTCTGACCGTTCCGGATTATGGCATAACCCTGAAGACCTCATACAAGGCGCTCCGGCACCGCACCAGCGCCCAGTTCAAGGTTCTGCTCTGGTACATTGGGTTCAGGCTCCAGGCAGACAAGATGGCCCTGGTGGTGGACACTATCATCAACGGGGACGGGAATGACAACGCCGCCACGGTGATAAACACGGCTACCTCAGGAGACTTCACCTACACCGATCTTATCACCTTGTGGAACGAGTTCTTTCCCTTTGAGATGAACACCATCCTCTGCCACAAGGACCTGATCAAGGCCATCCTGACCATGGAGGAGTTCAAGGACCCCATGGCCGGCTTCAAGTTCCAGAAGACAGGCGATCTGGTATCTCCTCTGGGGTCCAGTCTGGTGAGATGCGACGACGTGTCGTCTGACCTGGTGATAGGGCTGGACAACCGCTTCGCCATGGAGGAGGTGGTCAGTCAGCCTCTGATGGTTGAATATGACAAGGTGATCGAGCAGAAGCTGGAGGAGGCGGTCATATCCGAGTCGGTGGCCTATGCCAAGGTGATCAAGGAGGCGGCCCTGGTTCTGGACACGGTGTGGTCGTAGGGAAAACAAAGATCAAAAAGCAAAACTCAAAAATCCCCTGCCCCGCCGATTTTCCCAAACAGGCAGATCGCGGGGTGGGGGAGATCAAAAGACTCGCTCTCGATTATGCAAAAGCTCATCGACACAGTCAGTTCGTTCTACGCCACGGGCATCGAGCCCCAGGCCAAGCTGTTCAAGGTCGCATTCGGACAATACCAGGACCGGCTGGTGCTCATCTATGCCCAGACGGCCAATCGGCTGGTCTACGTCTGGGCGGGCCCGCCGTACTTAAGCTGGTCGGCGCCGATAGACATCGCAAACGACAGCGCGGATTACCCGCCATCGGCGCATATGGATTCTGAAGGGCACATCTATGTGGCTTACACCCAACAGACCGGCCTTGATCTTGTGGAACTGAAGATGACTTTCTCCCAGGGGATTTGGACTGTGGGAAGCGTCAATACTATCTGTAGTGCGGGGGACAACTATTTTCCCAGCATCATCAAGGATCCCAACGGCGACCTCTGGGTATCCTGGACCTATTACGACGCCGTCACTGAACGGTACTATATCCACAGCAAGACCTCTCAGGACGACGGATCCACCTGGGGTACTGGCCCGTCTGACCCCGGCACCTGTCTGACCAACGGCACCGGTTCCTGCTATTCGCAGCTGCTGTTCCAATCCCCGTACGTTCGCTGCTTTTATTCAGACGATTCCACCCTTCTGGCCTTTCGCTCGCACCACATACAGTCTTCCGGGTGGGATCCTCAGGAGAACATCTATTCAGGCTCTGCGATAGACGACAATTTCTGTGCCGGCTTGTCTGCGGATAATAAGGTGGGGATCGTTTTTCCCGGAACCTCGTCGATTCTCTACAAGGAGTTCGATGGCAACAGCTGGAGCGGCGTGTTCACTGTGGACACCTGCGTGCCCGAATCTGCGTCGGTCAGGTTTCTGAAGGACACGCCCTACGCTTTCTTTGCCAAGAACGTAGGGGGCGGGCAAAACCAGCTTTTCTATTCCTGTAAAGATGGCTCTTCCTTCACTTCGCCCCTGCCTTTCGAACCCGGCCAGAGCTCTTTTGATACGGTGTTCTGTTATGATGATTCAGCATCCACCAAGCATTCCGATAGGACGGCTCAGGCTGCCGATTCCACCCCGGCGGACGTGTTTCATCCCACCTCCGGCGGGCTGGTCAAGGATGTCGATGACGCCTGCTATCTGGGCATGGGCGCCAAATTCAACCAGGCAAGAATCATCCTGTCTACAGCCGGAATCGGAGGCCAAATCAGCTGGCAGTATTGGAACGGAGAGAGCTGGACCGACTTGGCGCCCCAATCGGGCAGCTATCATCTGGATTCGGAACAGAAGACGGTTATGCTGTGGCAGGATCTGAACTCCGTTCCGGCTGACTGGCAGATGTGCCCGGTAAACGCGGTGTCGCAGTTTTGGATCAGGAGCCTGGTGATAACGCCATTTGCCACCGCTCCGGTGGGCAGCCAGATAACCGCGCTACCGAAGGCTGAGTATCTGGGGGCGATAATCTGACGAAAGACGTTTCAAGTCGGAGCTTTAGCGTCGAGACGGGCCCTTCAGTCATCCCGAGGCCTATGTCAACAAAGGAAGTGAAACATGGGATTCACTAACCTGGATCTGGTGAAAAAGCACGTGCTGGAGCACGAGCTGGGCACGGTGGCCAAAGAGAATGTAGCCTGTCACATGGCGGGGGAGACGCCGTTTCAGCTTCCTCACGTTCTGCTTTTGTCCGGCTCGGAGAAAATAAAAGCAAAAGAGACGGCCACTCCCATTAGCGAGCCCGCGGATTTCAGCAACTCCGATAACCTGAAGCTGGATCATCAGGAGCTTGTCCCGGACACGGTGGTGGTGGCGAGCGATTCCTCGCTGGGACAAATCTACGTGGAGAATGTCGACTACACCGTCGATTACGACGGTGGTACGATCAGTCGAATATCGAGCGGCGCCATCCCTCCGGCGTCTTCAGCCGTGGTCTGGTACCTGTACTTCCGGGTATACGTGAAAGACACCGATTATCAGATCGATTACGCCAGAGGACTGGTAAAAAGGCTGGCTTCCGGGGATATCGAGGATGGCCAATGGGTTCTGGTGGATTACACGGTGGAGATGGCTCTTTTGAGCGACGAGGTGATGGAAAACGCAATAAAGGAGGCTCACAGTCAGGTGCTGAAATACATCGATCCTTCTTTTGCCGACTCCACCGATGGATCCCTGGCGGCGGCCGAGACCTATTTGGCCGTTTCCATACTCTGCAACATCAAGGCCATGGAGACCATGACTCAAAACGTGGCAGCCGGCGGGGGATGGCAGACGCATTCTCTGTCTCTGGCCTGGTCGAAAATGTCGGGTGCTTATCGCCAGCAGGCATTCGAGATTCTTAAGGAATTCAGGAAGGATAAGGGTGGCTTCTGTTCGCCCCACGCCGCCAGGTCCAGTCGGTGACCTCTCCGTTTGGTCTCCATCCGCACTGCGTTGATAGGGGAAGGCCGCTGGTGGGCAGGAGCGATACTGAAAGCCGGAGAGGACGCAGAGATGAACATTACTCTGGACTATCTTCGGGGAAGAAGAACCTGGGTGGTGCACAATTTCGTGGTGTGGGGAGATTGGTCTCTGGCAAGTTTTCTTCTTCTTTATACCGAAATCGGTGAGACCGCAAAAAGGGTGCTTCTGGCAGGAAACAATCTCGGGGGTCTGGATCAGACGGTGAATTTCTCCGATCTCTACGACTTCCGGGGTAACAAACTTCCAGAGGCGATAGCCAATCCCAAAGTGATGATCATGCCCAAGAACGAGGTCAACTGCTTCGTGGTCGGGTCCGAGACCAATACCGGTTTTAGAATCGCCAGATTCTCCGGGTCTGAAAAACCCGGGCTGGTGGACCTGGTGATAGTGGAGATGGGGTAGAGAAAGTATGAGGCTCAGGATCCGAGGACCCGAGGGGAAAAGACTTCAGCCGGGGCTCATGCCACAAGCTCTGGCCAACCGAAGCGAGGGAACAAACTCATCGTGAGGAAAAAGACAAACAAGAAAGGCGGATCGAGAGGGAGGTTGAAGAAGGCTTCAAATTCGCGGATTCCGGAACTGCGGCTTATGGAGATGCTCATCAACAAGTTCATCCAGAAACTGGAGAAGAACGGCTTTGAACCAAAGGTTCAGGACGTGTTGAAGGCAGTCCAGTTGAAGCAGAAGCTGGCCAAGACCTCCGAGGCGGAGAAGATGTTCTGGGAGCTGATAGATGAACTCAGAAGTCAAGAATTGGAAAACTCCTCATCGAAATCAACAGATGCGAAGCCGGGGAAGAAGAAGGAGCGACGCCATGAGAAAAATCGTTAGCCTGGGGTCTGCTTGTCTTCTTTTGCTACTTTTCGCATCGACTTTGGTTTCGGGCAACTGGTTCGGATTGGACAACTGTCCCTACCACTGGGCAGTTGCCACGGGCTATGCCGACGCCTGCAGATTCCAGGCCCCGGAGGATGGAACCTCCACCCGCCTGGAGATAAGAACCTGGAGCGCCAACGGAAGCCCTGAGGGCACCTTCCGTATGGCAGTCTACGACGACGAGAATTCTCATCCCCAAAACAGACTTTGGGAAGGGACGAACATTCCCTATCAGGGTGGACAATGGTGCGGTGAGGACGTAGCCACTATCCAGCTGACCGAGGATGGCTACTATTGGTTCGCCTTCAAAACCAGCGAAGCTGAGGAGATGTGTTACGTAGCAGGTGGGCCGGCCTGGTCTCACGAGTGGAAGACGGGACAGATCTACGCCGATACCTTTCCCAATCCTTGGGGAAGCTACTCAGGCTCCAACGCCAACCGCTACACCATGCGAATGCACTACTTCACGGCGGAAGGGACCGAAGGCATCATTGAGGTCGACGCTGGCGTGATCGAAGGAGGATTAATCCGATGAGACAGTTCAAAGTTCAAAAAGAGAAGCGCAAAATCGCGCGAGTGACCCTGCTTTCGGTCTTGAATCTGCTATTGGTGCTCTCCGTTCCTTCTGCATGGGCCGAGTACTATTCTCCATCGGACAGCGTTGCTTTGACCATCGGAACCGTGAGCATCGGCTCGGATTCCGTTCAGGACTGCGACTCGATCAGGGTGAAGTGGTGGTGGAGCAACGGCGGATGGAACTATGTGGGGACCAAGAAGTTGACCTCCTCGCTCGAGCCGGGATTCTACGCCACCAACGTCAAAGCTTCAGATGCCTCCGATCACACAGGAAACTACGTGGCCAAGGCCGTGGCATACAAATTCGAAGGCTCCCACACGGACATCAAGACCTGGTCCTGGACCGTGGTAGAGACCTTTGACTCGTTGACAAACGCCATCACCAGCGACAACAAGGCCAATTTCAAGGCGGATGTCTCCAGCCTGTTGGACAGGGCAGACAGCTCGCTCTACATGCGCTCCGACTGGAGCAACGTAAAGAACCAGGATGCGGTGGTCAATCTTAGCGGCACACGTGTAGCGCATGTGGACACGGTGGACAGCCTGATTAAGACCGCCTCCGCCTCCTGCGACACCGAGTCCATTGCCCGCTCGGCCTGGGACGGGGAGGTGATTCCCGTCGCTCAAAGGCGGATTCAATACGTGGACAGCCTGGGGGAGGAACTCTCGGCTTCGGTTGACACCACACAGATCAAGACCATGAACGATAACAACCAGTGGGGTGCTCCTTTCACCTGGAACTATCAGGTCAGGACCTTGACCTCGGGAGCCGGCTCGGGTGCCAACAGTGTGGTGATAAGATGCAAGAGCTCGTCGGATAGCTCCGCCGTTGCATTCGCCCAGATTCAGGTTCTCGACTCCACAGAGAATTCAACCATAGGCCTTCTCAACTCCGATTCCCAGGGAAGAGGATTCTTCGCCCTGGATGATGGTACCTACTGCATCAGATTGTACAAGCCGGGATGGCAGTTTACCGTGCCTGAGACTCTCAAGGTGGATGGCGATGAGGATACCGTCTACTACGCTTCCCCCTTCGATCCGGGTGCGCCGCCCCAGGCCAGCCTGTGCCGGGTACACGGCTGGGTCTACGACATCAATGATCAACCCATGGCAGGGGTCAAGATCGAAGCCAGCATCGGGAAGGTTCCGCTGAGATATCAAAACCTGGTGATCAGCCCCTACTATAAGAGCACCCAGACCGACGAGCAGGGCTTCTGGTATCTGGATTTGTACCCCAACTCCGTCTTGAGCCCGTCAGATACGAGATACATGTTTCACGTTTTCGGTACTGCCGGGAGCATATTGAGGCTGGAAGTTGAGGTTCCCGATCTGACGAGCTGGGAGTTGCAGTGGTAACAAGAAGCTCAAGGTTCAACGCCCAGGGCTCAAAACGCAAATAGGGCTAGGCCATAGCGTGTTGCAGTGCAGAAGCCGGATGCCATTCGCATCTACGGAACATCCGGCCCGGCAAGGACCGGACAAAACAGACCCACTATTCCTGAGGAGGTGAAGGAAGATGTCCCTCAGCATGTTCTCTTTCGTCGGTGAATCGGTCACACACGATGGCATAACCGCGCTCAGTGCCCTCCTGCTTCTGATCGTGGCCTGGGCCACCAAGAAGTATCTGGTGCCGCTGGTAAGCACAGGGCTAAGAAAGAAGATGGCAGAGTACGTGTTGTTGATCGCCGACGAGGTGACGGATCAACTGGCAGCAAAACACCCCAAGAACGAAATGCTCCAGTGGCTGGACCAGGCTGTAGACAGGATCATGGAGATAACCGGAGTGTCCAGAGACGTGGCCACCAGGGCCGCGCAGGCGGCCTTGGGTCGTAAGGGGATAAAATCTGCATAAAAAGTCCTGTATACTCAAAATGTGAACGAGAATGCAGATATTCAGCAAGGACACTTCGAAAAAAATCGGGAGGCTGTATGCCGCTCCGGGCAGCGTGCGACTTCCTGCTTTTGTGCCCCAAAAGCAGGGCTTGACGGCTAAAATGTTTATTCGCAGCCGGTTAGGTCACGAGCGAGATTCCGGGCTTGGTGGAAGATGCCCCAGATGGAAATCCAGCGGCGGTCGATGAGGACAGGCCAGACGCGCAGGCACGCTCATTGCTCATTAAATCCAGCGGAAGTTGCGTATATAAGAATGGCGTAGTGAGACTACTTATTTGGGAGTGGTGCGGTTATGAGCGATCATAACCTCCCGACGCCAAAATCGGGTATCCCCCCTCCACCACTCCCAACTTTTTTATCCTGATAAGCCTTCAGCGAGCCCTCCATCCCAAACCTCACTGCCCGGTGTCGGTTTCGGCATGCCCCGGGGTGAGGACTGGATCACTATTTCTCCTCAACTAATGCCAAAGTATTCATTTCACGGCCCGACGGAGCAATCTCTTCCAGACTGCCAAAAAAGGTAAAAGTGAGTCCTTTAGCCAGACTCACTTTTCCCAAATCTTACTTGAGCCGAAGAGCTGAAGAGTTGCAGCTGATTTAGCACCTCCTCTTCGATCTCTTCGGCTTCATCACCCTGCCGCAGCACATCAAACGGGTGACGCCCATTCCTTCCCTGGTGACGGTAATCTCGGTTCCGCACGGGACGCACACGTAAGTCTTCTTGGTTTTCCTGGCGGCAGCTTTCTTGGTTGTCTTCTTCTTAGTCGTCTTCCTGGCCGTCTTTCTCTTTGCCGGCATGATTCACCTCCTTTGAGTTAAAGGTTCCCGATGCACGACAATCACGTCAACAGCCACTTTCTCCCTTTATTAGAAAATCATCGGTTTGTTTCGCGAGCAAGTTAGACTTGCCCCTTTTGTTTGTCAAGCAAAAATCCTTTTAGGCGGGATAAAAAAACGCCGGCCCGACCGAAACGGGTTCACGTTTCGATCAGGCCGGCACCGAGTTTGCCAATAGGCCGGGTTAATAATCTTCTTGATAGGGCGCGTTTGCTTTTCCTTTGAGAAGATGATTCAACATTACATTAACACGGCGAAGTCGGAATCCCTCCTTTCCTAACATCCCGGCGATGGACCGTTTCTGTAAAGGTAGTTGAGCAAATAGAGCGGATCCAGTATCCCCAGGTCGTTGTCGCAATTGGCATCTCCGGCTCGAAACGAGACCGGCGGCGGCCCCTGCCTGAAAAGGTAGTTCAGCATATACAGCACGTCTGCCAGGTCGATGATGCCGCTTCCGTCCGCATCGCCTGCTATTCCACACATGACCGAGAAGCAGTACTCCTCCTCACCCAGGTAATCATCCCAGATCTTCGGGATGAAGGGCTGGAAAACGGAGTTTGCGAAGCGGAGGCGATCCGAAGGCGGCCAGAAGCAGGTGTCAATACAGATGGTGGTGCTGTCCCGAACTTTGAAGGTTATGGTCAGCAGCAACACCCTGCTTCCTCCTTCAAAGAGCCGCTCATCGTCGTACCAGGAGTACGTGCAAAACCAGAAGACCTCCGTTCCATGTTGCAGATCCAGAAACCGGAGGTCCCACTCTTCGCCCTGACCCTGCTCGGACAGATTCATCATCCAGTTGGTGATTCCGTCCAGATGTCGAAAGATGCTTCGCTCGCGATCAGAGGAAGGATATAGCTGTGTGTTGTTCCACCAGCTGCTCGCACTGCAGTACGCGCTGGGATTGGTGTGGTGATAGCACAAGGGGATCATGAAACCTGCCAGCGAGTCGATTGCCGGATCTACGATGTCGTGCGTCACGTACATGGGGACGCGGACGAAGGCGGCTGCAACAGTATCCGGCGGATAGACCTCCAGATACAAGGTGTCGGGTAGTCCGGAATCCTGAGCCGAGACAAGGCCGGCGAAGCTCAGAAGGATCATCCCGGCCATGAATACGGACAAACATCCCTTCATCTCTTCCTCCCTTCTAAGAGTTTGCGGTTTCTGTCTTCGCTTATTCTCATTCTGGTGCTAGTCCCCCTTTGAATAGGTAGTTGATCAGATACACCACGTCCCCCAGGTCCACCACCCCGTCGCCATTAACGTCTGCGACACGGGGATGGGGAGGCGATGCACCCTGCCGGTAAAGATAGTTGATGAGAAAGACTACGTCGCCCAGGTCGATTATTCCGTCGGCGGTGACGTCTCCTACTGCGGGATAGCTAAGAGAAAAGCACAACGGTGTGTTGGTTATTGGAGTGAACGACTCCGTACTATTCTTGGGCAAAAACCCAAAAGGAGATCCCGGCGGAAAGAAACAAGTATCCAGACAGATAGTCATTGTGTCTTCGATACTGAAGGTCAGCGTGGCAAAAAGAGCCTTGCTTTGCTCCCAGAAGCACTGGTCCGGGGCGTTGCTAGCGAATCCGAAGAGCAAGAAGCGAGAGGAGTCAGCGAACTCTAGACGCTTGTAGTCCCACTCCACGCCCGAGAGCTTCTGGGACTGGTCCATCCACCAGTTGTGAATAAGAGTGTCCCCATCCGGGCCCAACAAATGCCGAAAGATGCTGCGCTGTAATAGGGAATCGGGAGCCGGATAAAGCATGAGGAGATTTCGATGGTAAGTGAGGCTGCAGTATTTCGCGGGATAGGTGTGCGTGTATCGGAGAGGGATCGAAATCGCCTGCAGTGAATCAATAACGTAGTGGCTGCAGACGCGCCGGTGCGTGACATAAAGGGCAACTCTCACCTCACCAGAGAAAAGGGTGTCGGCCGGGTAGACTTCCACATACAGGGTGTCACACGGATGTACCCAACAGTACCCGGGCCGTGGTTGCACAAGACACAGCAGAGCGGAAGTTGTGATTCCCAGGGATAGAAGAGCTTTCCTCATTTCTCTTAGCTCGTGACCTTGACGGATACGATCAGACGAATCCCTCTTGTCAGCCCTAAGAACTCCTCAGCAATACCGGTCGTGCTCAACCTTCTCAGCAAGGTGACGGCAGCACGCCGCCGGGGGGCGCCCCTCCTTTGAAGGTGTAGCCCAGCAGGAACACCAGGTCACCCAGGTCAACAACTCCGTCGGAGTTAGCGTCGCCTGCATAGGATGTGGGTGGGGCAGAGCCTCCCTTGAACAAGTAGTTGAGCAAAACCACGATGTCTTCCAGGTCGATTTTGCAGTCGAAATTACAGTCGCCTCTCGCGGCACAGGTCATGGAAAAGTAGTAGGGCAGGTTGCTCCTGGGAACATAGGTCTGAGCAACCGCATTCGAGAACGCTAGATGGCTGGATGGAGGCCAGAAGCAACTGTCAATGCACACGGTCATGGTGTCTTCCACCTGGAAAGTCATGGTTGCCAGAAGCACCCTACTTCCTTCCCACCACCTTTGATCCGTAGAGCCGCACGGTACCATGGACAAAAAGAACTGCGAAACCTGATCGCCCAGATCGAGGAATACGCAGTCCCAGCCGCTCACGCCGTCCTCATTCATGTGTAACATCCTGTTGTGTACCTCGGGATAGCTATTGCAGGGCAGATCGCGGAAGATGGAGCGGCACGTAAAATCACACAGCACCCAGAGCATGCTGGCCGTATTGCGCCAGCCAGGTAAGCTGCAGTATGCTGCAGAATTCGTGTGCGTGTAACAAACTGGGACGACTAACCCGCTGATCGAGTCTGCAAGAGGGTCTGGAACATCATGGGTCACATACATGGGCACCCGCACGACCCAAGGATCACCCGCAAACAGCGTGTCGGCGTCCCAAACCTTCACGTACAGCGTGTCGCATATCCCGTTGTCAATGAGGTCTTCCGGGCACTGGGCATAAGTCACGGATGCGGCCAACGCCAGAACTGTGAGCCAGGCCAGTGCACACAAGTACCGTCGGTTCACACTTCACCTCTTTACCTTAAGACGCCATTCAGCGAAATCGGCAAGGTCTCCCGCCTCCAAGCCATTTATCCCAGCATGCTTTCTTAACGAAAAGCACAAGAGGACATAAACTATCCTCTTAGCTTATATTGGGAATCCTACCTAGATTATAAAGCCCCCTCTCCCAAATGTCAAGTATTTTCTTGACAAAGCGTGGCACCCCGTTATCTTCATATTTGATCTCTGGGGGATCGTCCAATGGCAGGACGGCAGACTCTGGATCTGTCTATCGGGGTTCGAATCCCTGTCCCCCAGCCAATTGGAACACAGTTCTTGGTTCACGGTTCATGGTTCGCGGCCAGACCGCGGCTCCAGTGTTGAGGGAAGGGGTTTTCCGAAAGGGGTCCCTGGTGAAGAGGTTTCTTCAGATCAGTGTGGCGATTCTGGGGATTGCCGTTCTGACTCACGGAGGATGCGGGAAAAAGGAGGAGGTGAAGAAGTCTTACGAGGTCCGGACCAAGACCACGGAGAAGATGACCCTTATCTACCTGAAGCATACCGGCCCCTATGATCAGATGGGAGAGATCTTTGCCCGGCTGGCTGAATATGCCACCAAGAAAGAGCTGACCGGAGACGTAGTAGGGATATACTACGACGATCCGGCTCAGGTCCCGGCGGAGGAACTCAGAAGCGAGATCGCCCTCGTGGCCCCAGAGGGAACCGTGCCGGATTCGGGTTACAGCATGCAGGTGGTTCCCGCGCAGAAGGTAGTTTATACCATACTCAGGGGACCGTATGATGAGATCGCAAGAGAATATCCTTATATGATGCAATGGATAGAGGAGAATGGTTATGAGGCGAGCGGGCCGCTGATGGAGATATACCTGGAGGCGGGCCCCGATATTCCTCCAGAACAACTGGTCACGGAGGTCAGGATACCGATAAAGGAGCAATAAAAAGTCCGCGGTCCGTGGTCCACAGTCCGTGGCAAACTTTTGGACGGCCTCATCCGATAAGAATCGGGGTGGGGCGGCTGTCACCATGAACCGTGAACTGTGAACCATTAACAGATTTAACACGGCGCTATCGTCTAGTCAGGTCTAGGACGGGTGGTTCTCAGCCATCAAACCGGGGTTCGAATCCCCGTAGCGCTATGACAAATAAGTGACGCAGTGCGGCTGGTCACTTTCAGATAGAGAGGGTCTCATCACAATGTTGTCGATGAGACCTTTTTCTTAGCCCCAGGTTTGTTCGGCGAACTGGCAGCCGGACTCATGCCTGTTTCTTGCCAACGAAAGCATAGGCAACAAGTGCGCAGATAAAAATATCCGAAAATCTTGCCAAATAGCTAAAATAATCCGTATAGGTGTCGAAATATAGATAGGAAAGTTAGGATAGGTTTTTGTAAGCTCGAAGCAATTCAGCCACGAAAGCCGATTTCTGAGGACTTTCGTGGCTTTTATTATATGCAGGAAAGGAGGTGATTTTTCTGATGCAGGGTACGGTAAAATGGTTCAATGAGTCCAAAGGGTATGGATTCATCACTCCGGAAGACGGAGGGCAGGACCTGTTTGTACACTTCTCTGAAATACAGGGCGAAGGATACAAGACTCTTCAAGAAGGTGACCAAGTCAGCTTCGACCAAGGACAGGGACAAAAAGGACCACAGGCAACAAAAGTCCAAAAGATATAGTTTAGACCGACCAAGATTCTAAAATATATCGATGGCTGTTTCGAGGGCTCCCTTGCCCTCGGGACCAAAGTGTGGCGGGGAGTTTACCCCGCCACATTTCTATATGAGCCAAACCTCTTGTGGATTTCTCTCCTGCCGCACGGCCGATTGATTCTGAAGGGTTCGGTTGGGATGTCGCTTTGCGAAGCTGAATCCGACTCTGAAACCGGCTGAGTACCCGATCGGCCAAAGCCCCGTAGCATTACCGAAAATGCGAAAGAGCCTGTCACGTTGTGTGGCAGGCTTTTTCCTTTTTCGGACCGGCTGCTGAGTAGGGAAAGACACTGAGTTTCAATGTATTCGGAGAAAAATTATCCTTGACAAGATAAGGATTGCCAGAATAAGTTGAGCGGGTGATTTCTTCAGTATCACCACACTGGGGATTGACGAGAGATGAAATAACCCAATCGATGTCGTCCAAATTGGGGATGCGACTATCATAATTTCCCACCCTTTCAAAGCAAAGGAGGTGATAGAAGGAGGAGACCCTCTAATCGTATTTGGCGATTTCGCGCCAATCGTTCACCCCAACCTGCGAGGAGGTGATTTGGAGGGAGAAATAGATGAAAAGGGGAGGTTGTCAATTTCAGGTTCTCGACCTTAACCCGTGGGAGGATAGAAGATGAAGAAGTTTTCTGTTTTTCTATTAATCCTCGCATTTGCCCTAACCTCTCTGGCTTTGGCAGAAAAGACAATCAGGGTGCCTTTCCAGGCTCCACCGAGCCGGGTTCAATACGTTCCCGACGAGTTTGTGGTGAAGCTCAGCAGCGATGTGGGCAAAGTCTCCCCGACAACGGTCAAGGGCATCGCCCAGATCGGCATTCCCAGGATCGATGCTTTGAACCGGTCGTTCGATGTGGATAAGATGGTCGCCCAGTTCCCGGGAGCTGAAGCTCAGGCTGGGCTGCCTGATCTGTCGGGCTATTACGTGGTAAGGTTTAACCGTGCCCAAGGGCTGCAGCGGGTCATGGACGCGTATGCAAACTCGCCTTTCGTGGATCACGTGGAACCGATTGGGATTCACCCCATATACGGCACCCCGGATGATCCCTATTTCGATGATCCCCCGGTGAGCTTCCCTTACTACCAGTGGCATTTTGAGCAGGGATCGGCTGACCACGATGTGGATGCTGCCGCTGCCTGGGATCTGGAAACTGGTGATGCGACAGTGTTGATTGGAATTATCGACAGCGGGGTTAGGTATTATCACAAGGATCTCGGGGGTTATCTTTCTCCCGATGATGTGACCCAGGGGAACATCTGGATAAACTACGGGGAATACGGCGGCGGGAAGGAGTCCAACGGTCAGGACGATGACAACAACGGATATGTGGACGACTGGGTCGGCTGGGACTGGGTGGACGGCGTCCGTCCCTGTGCCAGAGGGGAAGACTGCACCGAACCGGACAATGATCCGAGGGATTTCAACGGACACGGCACTCATGTGGCGGGAATAGCGGGAGCCATAACCAATAACGGTTACTGCGGGGCAGGTATGGCAGGCGGATGGAACAGCG
>CAYFQZ010000528.1:0-6241 GCA_964345305.1 uncultured Ignavibacteria bacterium
AGAAAACCGTATCGATTCCTCGCTTCTGGAATTCGGGCACGACTCCCATGGTGATGATGCGCACGCCGTCGATCTTTCTTCTGACCTTGGCGTGCCACACCAGCTTGAAGATTCCGAAAGGGAAAAGCCTTCCATTGAGCCTGGCCAGCACCTGGTTGACATCCGGCAGGGCCAGTGAAAAACCCGCAGGTTTACCCTCCACTTCTGCGATGAAGACCACGTGCGGGTCCACGATCTGCCTCAGATTCCTTGCCAGGTGATCAAACTCCTCATCGGTCATGGGCACGAATCCCCAGTTCTTGCTCCATGCGGAGTTGTATATCTGCTTGATTCTCCAAACCTCCTTGTCAAACTCCTTCAGATTGAGGCTTCTGACTCTTATCTGTCCCTTACTCTTGATGCTCTGGGCCATCCTGACCACCCTTGGAGGCGTGGGCAGAGTCTCGTCTATAAAGTAAGCGTACAGATCCTTGGCTTTGGTCATACTATAGCGCTCAACCAGCTCCAGATAGTAGGGAGGATTGTACGGCATCATGATCACAGGCCGGGAGTCGAATCCTTCGAGCAGGAATCCCCAGTCCTCGTTGGAGGAGAGATTGGCCGGTCCCCGCATGATCTGCATGTCCTTTGATTTCAGCCACTCACGGACAGAATCCAAGAGAGCTTTAGCCACGGCGTGATCTTTCACACACTCGAAAAGGCCGAAGAAGCCCGCCTTCTCATCATGGTATTGTACGTGCCTGTGATTGACTATCCCGGCAATTCTGCCCACCACCTGACCGTTTCTTTCTGCCAGATATAGGACAATGTCGGCATGACCGAAGAAAGGGTTCTTCTTTCTGTCGAGAAACTCCTTCCTTTCAGCTATCAAAGGTGGAACCCAAAAGGGGTCCTCCCGGTAGATGCGCCAGGGAAATTTGATGAATTCCGTCAGATCGCCCTTCGTCTGTACCGATCTGACCGTCACCTTGTGTTTGTGGATAGGATTGGTCACGACTGTGAATAATCGAATTGGCCCCGCTTGTGCGGTGAAGTCAAAGACATCGATCCGTCTGCTTTACCGGCGATCATTGGGTTGCGAAAAACCGATACTTAGAATTCATATGCGATCCGCGCCCGAATCGCGACCTGGTCGCTGGTTATCTTATCGTTTATGCCCATCAGGCTGGCACCTGTGTCGTCTATATCAGGCGAGGCGGGGTCATCTCCGTACCAGGTCTGATTCTGTTGCCCCTTCGTGCTGATCTTGGTGTAGCCGAATCCAAACCCGAAAGACCAGTTGGACTCGCCAGAGCTACCGAAGATGATCCATTGCAGGTCCGCGCCGGTTCTCAGTGCCCAGCCGCTGCACTCGCTGTCCGCCGTTTTGAAGCGGAGCAGATGGTCATCGTGGTCGCTTGCGTTCACGTTTGGTGCAATTGCACTTTTTACCTTCAAATCTACGCGCGGACAGAACCGGAAGCGCGCTCCCATGCCACCGTAAAGCGTGTGGTAGGTCACGTCGTAGTCCAGGACGTTTACTCCCTGGAGGGTGTCGAAACGTACCAATTCGTCCGGCTCAAACCCTTGCCATCCGCGAAGCCCGGATATCTCGAAGGAGAAATCCTGATACTCGTATCCTCCCAGAAGTTCTACAGAGAACTTGGGCCTTCTCACGATTTCGAGGCAACCCTCGGCCCAGATCAGGAGGGCCTCCAGCCCGGCATCGGATTCGGTATAGCTGAACTTCTGATCGAGGCCGAACTGGGGTATGACGATCCAATCTGAGTCCTTCATATAGCCGGAGGGATCGGTCACGCTCCTGGCTACGCCCAGGCTTAGGCTCCACCCAGCGCCCCTTTTCAGCTTTCCCGTGACTTTCAAGCTGCCGCCGACCAGAAACGCGTCCAGCGGAAACTCAAGTTCGCTTTCCTGCCTCACATCGGCTCCGATTTCGGGGATGAACTGGGTAGCGTCAATACGATAGGTAGTGTGCCCGGACATCCTTTGTGTTGTCACCTCGAACCCCACCTCTGCAGCACTCGTCAGACTTCCGGCGAACTGTAATGCGGTAAGCAGGCAGATTGTTTTGACGGCTGGGGCTCTCACAATGCCTCCCTATCCATGCCCGCGATCTTGAGATACCCACCAGGCATGGATTTCAGACACACACGAGGAATCAGAATTCTGGCGACCTGCTCCCACGGCGTCTGCGAAGCGCAGGCAGCACGTAACCAGGTTGCCTTGGTCAGGGGTCTTTTGCCTTTCTTTGGGCAAAGGCAAAGCCATCGCTTGAGCGGGAGGGGAAATGTCTGCCTTCTGCCCGTCTCTCTCTGTGGATCAGTATTCTGGAACAAACGCGCAGGACAAAAGGACAGTCCTTTAGATAATCCCCATTTTTCTTCCAACTCTCTTGAAGACCTCCAAAACCCTATCCATCTGCTCGTCGGTATGGGTGGCGGTATAGCTGGTGCGAAGGAGCTGAAAGCCGGGAGCAACCGCCGGACTGATTATGGGGTTGACAAAGATTCCCTCATCCGAAAGCATTCTCCAAAACTGGAAAGTCTTCATGTCGTCGCCGATGTATATGGGAATAATGGGAGTTTGAGTGCTGCCTATGTCGAATCCCAGGGCTTTGTATTCCTTGTGCATCCTCCGCGTGATACGCCAGAGTCTTTCTCTTCTCTCAGGCTCGGTTTCGATGATATCCAGCGCTGCCAGGCACGTTGCCACCGCGGCCGGCGGCGGGCTGGCGGAGAAAATCAGTGGTCTGGAATGGTGTTTTATGTAATTGATCACCCTTTCGTTCCCGGCGACGAATCCTCCCAGCGAGGCAAACGACTTGGAGAAGGTTCCCATCACCAGGTCCACATCGTCTTCCAGTCCGAAATGCTCTGCCGTACCCCGGCCATGCTCTCCCAGAACCCCAATGGAATGGGCATCGTCCACCATCAGCCGGGCGTTGTACCTTTTCGCCAGTTTCACGATCTCAGGCAGATTGGCGATGTCCCCCTCCATGCTGAAGACGCCGTCCACGGTTATCAGTTTTCCGGCATTATCCCCGGAGTTGGCCAGAACGCGCGCCAGATCGGCCATGTCGTTATGTTTGAACTTAACCACGTTTCCGTAGGAGAGTCTGCAGGCGTCCACTATGCTGGCGTGAACGGATCTGTCTATGATGACATGATCCTTTCTGCCGACAAGGGTGGAAATGGTTCCCAGATTGGTTTGGAACCCGGTGGAGAAGACCAATGCGGCTTCCATCTTCATAAACTTGGCTAACCTGTCCTCCAGCTCCTCATGCAGCTCCAGGGTTCCGTTTAGGAATCTGGAGCCGGTGCAGCCAGCTCCGAACTTCTCCACGGCCCGAATGGCGGCCTCCTTCACCCTGGGATGCGAGGTCAAGCCCAGGTAGTTGTTGGAGCCTATCATTATCATGGTCTTTCCTTCGATCATCACTTCCGTGTCCTGGCCGGAAGAGATGGCACGGAAATAAGGATAGACCCCAAGGCTCTTGACCTTCTCCGCATCTGTGAACTCTACACATTTTCGGAACAAGTCCATGTTTCCTCGGGATTCTGGTTCGGTGGTCTTGGAGAGATTTGTTCTCTGTGGTTCTTCCATGGCCGACATGCGACGGTTATGCTCAATTCGATCGCCTAATCTTAAAACAATGCGCGATGCTTGTCAAGGGAAAAAGCTAGGCCCCGGTCCGAACAGTCGAGTCTGTCAGGAAGGTCTGCGCCCCGCCTCACTCTTCCCGCCGGTGGGAAGTCAGAAGGTCGATCCTGAAATCGTCCAAAAACTTGGAGATGTTTTGAGCCTGCCTGTCGGCATATCGCTTACGAAAACGTTTGGCGAAAAAGACCGAAGAGGTAGGAGTCTCTTTCTCCGATATCCCATGGTAGGTGCCCCCTGAGGCCCGGGCTAGCCTCATGCCCAGCTTGCTTCCCCCGAAAAGCTCGCCGCTTTTGGCCTTGCCGTGCGCGGGATTGATAACCACGATGGGGATCTTTTCTCTGCGGAACTCCTTGGAGATCTTCAGAGTTTCCAGGTAAGCCGGCTCCTCCAGGAGATTCTTATACTCGTGGGTCAGCGGCTCGGGGAAGCAGTCGCTTATCAGGACGGCATAAGGAATGAAGCTGGCCGATCTTCTCCTTTCCTGCTTGAATACGTTCAGAGCCTTCCTCAACCCGTCTGCAAGGGGCGTGAAACCGGAGGGTGCCAGACGGGCCAGGTTCCCCAGCACCACTCTTAGGTTGTTGGTGGGATGGTTCATGATCCGGGCGGAGTTCTTTTGAAAGGCAATCAGCCCCAGGCGATCCCTGTTTCTGTATGCGTCCCGATACACGATGGAAAGGGCCTTGGATACGGCGGGGAGGAAATGATAGGTGGAGAAGCTGGCATCAGTGATCAGAACCAGGGTGACCGCACTTCTTCCGGATCTAACCCAGATTCGCAAGTCGCCCGAACGCAATCTCACCTTCGGCTCACGCCTGTCCCTTCTTCGACTCATCACGGCCGAGATGATGCTGGGCAGGAGGGCGATGTTCGTCCAAGGGACCGTTTTGGGCTTCGTGTGGTACAGTGGTCGTCCCCGAGTGGAGGTGGTAAAACTCGCCGCTCGCTTCCCGGCGAAGTGCCTGACCTTCCGAGGCCGGGCTTTCTTAGAAAGTCTGATCTTCCACCGATCGAAGTAGGATATCAGGGAGCGTAGCGTTTCCCTGGGATTGAGCAGCGGGACTTGTGAGGCAGACTGCCGAAGCGCGGGTTTCGAGAACGGTTCGCGGCCAGCGCCGGTTACGGCTTTTTTTTTACGTCGGTGTCTCCCTCAGAGGGTCCGACACCTTCTGCTCCGGCGGCCGAAGCTTGGACCTTGCTTTTCTCCTTCCACAGATGCCCCCATTTGCTGAAGCTCTCCTCTAGAGCTTTCTCGATTTCCTCTTCTGTTGCCGGGGGCTCAAACCCGCCTTCCCGGGTGCGATGGGAAAGCGCCAGAAACGAGGCCTTCAAGAGATCCGGCTGTTCGATTGCGGTTCGGTTGTCCAAGGCCGCTGCGGCACAGGCGGTCTTGGTTATCACGATATCGGGTCGCTGCCCGTCCACCTTCAGTTTAGCGCAGACGGAGGCTGCGACATGAAGTGCCGGTTCCCCTGGCTCGACCTGGGGCAGAATCACGCGGGCATTTGATATTCGCTCTTTAAGCTTTTTCGCTTCGTCCTGGAACCGATCCTTGAAGCCAACGGGGTCCTTTTCGAAAAGGAGGTTGTTTTTGATTATCTGTACCCTGGCCTCCTCGTCGTTAACCGTTTTGATAAGAGTGGAGAGAGGGAACCGATCAAGTATCTGAGGACGAAGCTCACCCTCTTCCGGGTTCATGCTTCCCACAAACACAAAGCGGCTCGGATGGGTTACCGAGAATCCCTCGCGCTCGACCGTATTCCACCCGAGGGCGGTTACGTCCAGAAGATCGTCTGTGATGTGATCAGGCAGGAGATTGATCTCGTCCACATACAGGATGTTCTGGTTGGCCTCGGCCAGCAAACCGGGCTGCAGCGCTTTTTCGCCCTCCTTCAGGATCCTCTCCACGTCGATGGAGCCGATCAACCTATCCTCGGTAATGCTTAGAGGGAGATTGATGACCTCCATCTCAGATTGCCTTTTGGGGATTTCTTCTCCCGCCTCAAACCGCCGCCCGCACGATTCGCACCTGTTGGCTTCGTCCTGGAAAGAGCACCTGAAGGGACAGTCGGCTACGACTTCCGCGGGCGGCAGGATGTCGGCGAGAGCATAGACGGCCGTGCTTTTGCCCGTGCCCTTGGCGCCTCTGATCAGAAGTCCTCCGATCCTGGGATTTACCACGTTGAGGAGCAAACCCAGTTTAAGGTCGTCCTGCCCCACGATGGCGCCGAAGGGCAGTGTGAGACTTCCGCGTTTCGACAACTTTCGTCCCTCCCAACCGAAACGGGCAGGTGCAATCGCTTAGAACTCGATCAAATCCCCGTCCACCTAAGTTTACAACATTGCCACCGCGGTGTCAACCGAATTACCGTGGCTGGCTCCCGGTCTTGCGCGGCTTTGTTGACCCTTCCTTATGTTCTCCGCCAGGTGACGACTTCTTTCTTAATTCGTAGAGAAGGATGCCGCCAGCCACAGCCACGTTCAAGGATTCCGCTTTTCCCCAGGCAGGTATACGAATGGTCTGGTCGGAAAGCTTCAGCAAATTGCTGCTCAATCCGTGCGCTTCGCTGCCGATCAGAAG
>CAYFQZ010000529.1:0-2847 GCA_964345305.1 uncultured Ignavibacteria bacterium
AGAGTCACCTTCTATGCCGCGGAAGGCAGTGATCCAAAAGATATTGAAAAACTGATGGGCGGAACGTCCGCAAAGCACGTAGTTGCAGTAGAGGCAGGGTGGCTCCCGGAAATCCAGAGACATTGTATATACCGATATGAGTTTGATCCCAAAAACTTCACCTGCGTGGACAAGGTGGCTGGTTACTACATCTCCCGAGAATCAGTCATACCTGTTGCAGAAGCAAAGATTGACGACGTTCTATCCGCCTTATTGGAGCACGACGTCGAGCTGCGGGTCATGCAATCCCTGTGGAGGCTGCGCGAAGCGGTGATTCATTCGACACTCGGATACTCCATCATTCGCATGCACAAAGCACGACCTCCGGAGGAAGGCTATGACGCTTATCATCCGCTCCCTTAAAAGAGCGCACTCTCCGAGCTTCCCCATATAAAATTCCGGCTATCACCCGGCGGCATCAATTGCCTTGGTGGAATCTCGAAGAAAAGAATCGCCCATCATCTCCTTTGGATCGTATAGTGTGTAGTATAGTCAGGTGAATGAGCGAGTGCACGCGATATGAGATCACGCTACTTATTGGTCGTGCCTTTTGTCTTACTTATCAGTAACGAGTCCATGGCTCTTGATGGGATCTCGTTAGGTATAGGCAAAAGCAGAGACTCGATCAACATCTACCATTTGGGCTTTCAGAAGCAGTTCGGCCACAGCTGGCTTAAGTCGGAGGTGGGGAGCCTGTCTGGTTACCATGACGTATCACTTAACTACTGGGAATATGACGACGAATCGATACAGCAAGCTGCCTATTCGCCCGTCTTCGCGTATGAATTGACCGCTTTTGGCACCGGCATTCTGCCCTACCTGGAAGGTGGGATAGGGGTTAGCTACATATCGGAGAAGATGATCAAAGGACGTAATATGTCCAGCCACTTCCAGTTCGAAGACCGCATCGGCGTAGGCCTTCGACTCGGCAAGAAGCGTAAGCACGATCTGAACTTCGGATACCTGCATTATTCCAACGCAGGCATTAAGCAGCCAAACGACGGCATCGACATATTCATACTCTCGTACACTTATTCTTTCTAGATAGAGATCGGTTTTTCGGTTATTGCAGTTCGGGTTTTCGTGTTCCATCAGTTTTTGTCCCGCTGGTATGACCAGACAGGAGGGTGGCAAAGAACCTGGTCATACTTCAAGCGGACGATAACTGTAAACTGGTATAACCATATTCCGAGGAGGGTACAGGTGATCATTCATTCTTTTTATCAGGGTGCTTTGAGAAAGGTCCTGCATGTTTTGGCTCTGACCTTCTGTCTTGCTCTCCTGCTGGCCCTTTCTGAGACACAACTTGTTCAGGGCAGAGGCGCAGATGAGCGAGGACCTGTGGCGACCTTCTCAATCGTTGCAAGGGATTCTGCCACGGGCGAATTGGGTGTTGCAGTGGCGTCGCGATTCTTTGCCGTCGGATCGGTTGTGCCCTGGGCAAAGGCAGACGTGGGCGCGGTGGCCACTCAATCTTATGCCAATACAAGCTTTGGCTGGCGTGGTCTCGAGCTGCTAGAACAAGGAGCAACTCCGGAGCAGGTTGTCGAGATCCTCGTAAGGGGCGATGATGACCCAAAAAGGCGTCAGTTCGGAATAGTGGACGCAGAGGGGAGATCGGCAACCTATACCGGAGAGGGATGCCTGGCTTGGGCAGGTGGCCGAAACGGACCTAACTATGCTGTTCAGGGCAACATACTCACCGGCGAGGATGTGGTCACGGTGATGGAGAGCACGTTTTTGAAGTCTGAGGGTACTCTTGCAGAGAGGCTGTATGCAGCTCTGGTAGCCGGAGATGAAAAAGGCGGCGATGTCCGCGGAAAACAGTCGGCAGCCCTGCTGGTCGTGAAAGAAAATGCCGGTTACGGCGGATATACCGACAGGGCCATAGACGTCAGGGTGGACGACCATCCCGAACCGTTCAAGGAGCTTGGTCGTCTCTTGAAGTTCGCGCAGGTAAATTACTCCTGGAACGAGGCCTGGACTCTGTTCACTCAGAAGAAATACGCTGACGCTCTGGCTCACATGGAGCGGGCAGGACGCCTAGCACCGGGTAATGCGGAAGTTCTATATGACGTGGCGGTGATTCGCCTAGCTAACGGGAAAGAAGACGAGGCACTGGAAGCGCTGGAAAGATCACTTTCGCTGAATCCGAAATTGAAAAAGCAAGCTGCAGAAGACGGGGATCTGGCCGCACTGAAGGGGAATCCGGAGTTTGAAAGATTAATTAGAGTCGACGAAGAATAAGGGAGTGGCCGCGATCTTATGGAAGGCCTGCTCGACCCTATGGATGCGACGACTTTTGCGCTCTGTGAGGTTTTGCCCGTCCCCGGCGGATGTGCCCCAACGCTTGAATAACGATGCTACACGGCCTCCAGAAAGAGGCGCTTGAACTCCTCCTTGCTCTCCTTTCTTATTAGCATAATAATCGTGTCACCTTCCTGAAAGACTGTGTCGCCCTTGGGAATTATGACTTCATTTCCTCTTAAAGCGGCGATGATTATGCAGTCCTTCGGAACTTCCAGCTTGGAGATTTTTTTGCTGATCAGCGATGATTCTTTGGAAAGTTGAGTCTTGAATATCTCCACCCCGCCCTCTTTGAATGCCAGAAGCGGTATGGCCATTCCGGCGTCAATCTTCTCTTCAATCAGTGATGCTATGATTCCGGTGCTGGAGACAGTGGCATCCACGCCCAGGGAGGAGAACAACTCTTCGTTCTTGGGGTCATTCACTTTGGCTATTGTGCGCGGGATAAGATATATCAGCTTGGCCAACTGGCAGATCACCAAGTTGTCCTGATCCGTGCCG
>CAYFQZ010000530.1:0-3273 GCA_964345305.1 uncultured Ignavibacteria bacterium
AGCGAGACTCCAGACTATTTGGGAAGTCGGAGCGACGTGATGAATGTGGCAGCCACGGATTCCTTTGATGTCAAAGCCGATTTCTCGAACTACGGAACCTGGGTGGACGTTTCTGCCCCAGGTGTGGATGTGCTTTCGACCTTACACGTTAGTGAGGACCCGGAATACGATTACATCGGCCTGATCAGCGGGACATCGCAGGCTTGCCCTCACGTGGTCGGTCTGGCTGGGCTCTTGAAGTCCTACGAGCCCACTTTGAGCAGTTCAGAGATATGGGGTTACATAGTTGACTACGCTGATCCGATTGACCATCTCAATCCCGGATATGAGGGTAAGTTGGGTTCAGGTAGAATGAATGCCTATAACTCCCTCAATGCTGTGGGGCCTCCTCCTCCTGATACCATTCCACCTGCAGATGTGACCGACTTGGATGCTTCCACTGGCAGTTCTAACGGGACCGTCGATCTCACTTGGACCGCCCCCGGCGATGATGGGAACACTGGAACCGCTGATACTTACGACGTCCGTTACCAGTTAGCCAGCCTGGGTCCTCTGGACACTGGAGGCGAATGGGACGCTGCTTCCCAAGCAACGGGAGAGCCCATTCCCGGCTCTGCTGGATCCACCGAGAATTTCACCGTCGACGGTTTAAACCCGGGCACCGCCTACTATTTCGCTCTCAAAACAGCGGACGAGGTTCCCAACTGGTCCGGCCTGTCCAACACCGATTCTGCCACGGCTGCCGAAGTCGTGGACGAGCCAATGTTCGTGGAATCCATCGCTATGCGAGTCAAGTCGGCAGGCCCGAATGTCACCGCCTATGCCAAGCCCAAGGTGGTAGAGGATGACGTCGGCACTCCAGCCTTGGAGGGTGTGACGGCATACGGTCACTGGTATGGAGCAACCTCGGATGAAGATCAATGTGTCACCGGTCCTGACGGAACGTGCGAAGTGGCCTCAGATCGGGTCAAGAGTCCTTCTCAGGATTTCTGTTTCCAGGTGGATAGTCTGAAGAAGACCAACTACTACTGGGATGATACCAAGGGTGTGACTTACAACTGCATCAGCCCGACCGGCGCGTTCGCCAAGGTCGCTCCGACCGATTTTGCCGTCTCCCAGAACTACCCCAATCCTTTCAACCCGGAGACTAAGTTCTCCTTTGACTTGACCTTTCCGACCCATGTGAGTCTTGCCATCTACAATGTTGCCGGGCAGAAGGTCGCAACTTTGGTGGATGCATACCTGAACGTTGGGACTCACACCGTCACGTGGGATGGAACCAATGAGAGAGGAGAGACCGTATCCAGCGGGATTTACTTCTACCGGGTTGTGACAGAAGAGAACGCGGTCACCAAAACGATGATTCTGATGAAGTGATCGGGATTCCAGTTCATAGATAAAAAAAACCGCCCTGACCGACATCGGGGCGGTTTTTTTTCTTGACAAGGCGGGAGCGTTAGTGTATATTGGATTGCAAGGCAGAAGATCTAATACATAAACTCTTATAAGCAAATGGCTTCCGCAAAAGAAGCAAGAGGGTAACTCTCTACGTTTCAGTAGAGAAGAACAGTTCCAATAGGGGAATCCGCCGTAGGAAGGAGGTGAAATGGTAGTAACACGGGGGATGCCATCCTTACAAACTCGGCCATAAGGCTTTAGCTCGAAAGGAGGTGATGCAGGAGAGGCAGAGCATTTCAAATCCAAGGGGGGGAGTTGACTTGCAGTCTTTCAATCGTTCATCTTAACCTTGGGGAGATTTGGAAATGAAGAAGCTAATCTTAACCTCAATCGCATTATTCGCTTTGGCAGTTGCGCTTGATCTATCAGCATTTGCTGGAGAGATCGAGCCGAATTTCGCTGCCTATTTGGAGACCCTCTCGGACGACGATTTTGCCTCGGCCATCGTCTACCTGAAGGATCGTCCCGACATAAAGGCTCTGGACCAGGCCCTTCATTTCGAGAGGGCTTCCATGGCGGTGCGCCACGGGACGGTATTGAACGCGCTAAAGGAGGCAGCCCAGAGATCGCAGCCGACCCTTCTAAGCTATTTAAGCGATGCGGTTAGCGCAACGACGGTGGAAGGATACACGCCCTACTGGATAATGAATTTGGTGGTGGTCTCTGCGACCAAAGCGGAGCTTTACAGAATCGCTGAACGTTCAGAAGTGGAGGCCATTGAAGGGAATTTTGTAGCAACCCTAATCGAGCCGGTAGATGTTACAAGTCCTCCCATCGCCGGCATAGGAGTAACAAACAGTCTAAAAGCCATCAATGCCGATCGAGTGTGGAATGAGCTGGGAATTACCGGATACGGCAGATTGATAGGTGGTCTGGATACCGGCGTGGATGGCGACCATGCGGCCTTGACCGACAGGTGGAGAGGAAACTGGCATCCCTGGCAGGAGTGCTGGAGAGATGCATTGGGTTATGGAACCACCTATCCGGTCGACTATCATGGTCATGGAAGCCACACGATGGGAACTATGTGCGGAGCAGGCCACGCCACCGGTGACACGGTCGGTGTCGCCTGGGAGGCTCAGTGGATAGCGGATAATTCCATAAATCAGGGTGTGGGGTCGGAGTTTGACAACGACGTTCTGGGTGCTTTTCAGTGGTTTGCTGATCCGGACGGAGATCCCGGTACCACCGACGACGTTCCGGACGTGGTGCAGAACTCCTGGGGCATTGATGCCCGTTTTGGCGGTACCTACCAGGATTGCGATTACCGCTGGCAGGAGGTCATCGAGAACTGCGAGGCTGCCGGTGTGGTGGTCACGTTCAGTGCCGGTAACGAGGGACCCAGCCCTCAGACCCATAGATCGCCAGCCAATATCTGCAATACTCCCACGGTCAACTTCTCTGTGGGAGCGGTGGATGCCGAGTACTACAGTTGGCCCTATCCCATTTGCTCTTTCAGCAGCAGGGGACCGTCTGATTGCGACGGTGTTACCATAAAGCCGGAGGTGGTTGCGCCCGGCTATTACGTATACTCATGCTACTACAACGGCGGCTATACCCGCATGAGTGGAACCTCTATGGCTGGGCCTCACGTGGCCGGTGTGGTGGCCCTGATGAGACAGGCCAATCCCAATGCTGATGTCCAGACCATAAAACAGGTCTTGATGAGCACCGCGCGCGACGAAGGCACCCCAGGCGAAGACAACGATTATGGATGGGGTTGCATCGACGCCTATGAAGCGGTCTTGGCCATTATGGTTACCGATACCATTCCTCCGGAGGTCACCGTTACTGACCCCAACGGCGGCGAGGTTC
>CAYFQZ010000531.1:0-3047 GCA_964345305.1 uncultured Ignavibacteria bacterium
AGGAGTTCTTGCAGGCATGATCGTGGGAACCATTACCGTTTTGATCTGGTATAATGTCCCTGTCCTGAAGAATTCACTTTACGAACTGATACCCAGCTTCTTCCTGTCACTCTTCTCCATAGTAATCGTGAGTTTGCTGACCCAAAAAACGAGAACGGATGTCGGGTAGCTCTCCCCCGCCGTTAGCGTGGTCGCAACCCGACCTACCCAATCAACATCAACTGACCATGAATGTTGTGGCCTAATCCCCCTTTATCCCCCTTTGGAAAAGGGGGAGTTTGGTTAGAATGAATGTCGGGTAGCCCCCCGGTAAACGCGGAGCAGCAACACGACCTACCGACTGACTCTTATAATCACCGAACAGACAAAAATGTCTGTTCTACCGATTCCCTCGTTGAACGAACTCTCTATGGATTGGGAACGTAGGATACCCTGCCACAACTTCCTTGAAACAAAAGAGCCCCGCCAGAGTCGGGGCTCTTTTTACCTACCGCCCCTCGCCCCGTTACTTCATCAGAACCATCTTCATGGTCTGGTTGAAGCTCTCTGTCTTCAGACGATAGAAGTAGACCCCACTTGCTACCGAAATCCCGGCGTTATCTCTGCCATTCCAATTGATGGTGTGGGTTCCAGCATCCGTTTCCCCATCCACCAAGGTTTTGACCTCTTGTCCTAATATGTTGTAAACAATCAAGGACACTTTCATCATCTCCGGCAAACTGAAGCAAATCTCAGTTTCGGGATTGAATGGGTTGGGGTAGTTCTGCTGCAAAGCGAAGCCATTTGGGATATTGGACGATGCCACAAGATTGGCCGGCGGCACATAACCATCCGTAAGAGTCTCCAAAAAAGCGACAATAGTATCGACCTCTGCATCGGTCAATCCCAGATTGCCCAACTCATCCTTATTGACGTTCTCCGGAACCTCCGGCGGCGGCCATCCGCCCAGGTCTCTGGTGTTGTAAAAGTCCACGACCTCGTGCAGGGTGCTGAACACGCCATTATGCATATAAGGCGGCGTAATGGCAATGTTTCTCAAGGTCATCACCTTAAACTTGCCCATCTCCTCCGGCAAGCCAAGAACACCACCCAATCCGTAATCCACGAAGTCCTCACAGTCGGGGTTGAACTTCGGTGGTAAGTCATAGAATGGATTGTTAGGATTCTTGGGTGTGCCCAGGTTGTCGTAGGTGAAATCGGTAAACAGAGGGGGAGAGCCATCCGTACCTGGCTGGCTGATGTGACACAAAGCGCACTTGCCCTTGTTCTCGTCCTCAAACAGAGCCAGGCCCCTTAGCTCCTTTTCGGTCAAGACATCGTTTCCGGCCAGATAGTAGTCGTATTTGGAACTGAACTGGGCGAACAGGCCGGTTCTCTCGAAGGCCGCGACGGACAAAGCCACCTGGTCGTAGGCGCCCTCCACGTCGTCGAGGCTCCCTTCGCCCCAAACCTGCTCGAACAAGTCGGCGTAATCCGAACGCCTGATCTGGTTGATGACCACCAGTTTATTCGGGTTATTCATTTCCAAGATATTAACGAACGGTCCCAGCGCCTGGTCGGCCAGGGGATCGCCTAGCACTTCCCCAGTCGCCCTTCCATCCCAGAACTGCCCGCCGATCCATAGACTCTCCTCCTCGTCGAAGTGAAAGACGGGGCTGAACATGGCGTAAGCCGCACTCGGGGAGTTCCGGTTGCCAAACCGGTTCTTCGGCAGCACCCCCTGTGAGACCGGCAGATCCGTGTCTGGGTCGGCGAAGCCCGCCTCAGGCGAATGGCAACTCGCACAGGATTGGCCGTTTGGCTCTGACAAGTCAGTGTCGAAATACAGGAATTCTCCGAGCCTTTCCAACGGGGTCAGGTCAGCCAGGGCAAGAGTCGCCACTGCGGCGATGAAGAATGGAATCGCCAGGCATAAGAGAATTCTCTTATAGATCATCAAGGAATCCTCCTCTCTATCAAGCGAGTTGCTTTCCCCAAAGATAATTTCTTACCTTCCCCTTCCTCCTGTCTATGGCAAGTTACTAATTTGTCTGTGATCACCTCCTTGTCATGAGGGTTTGAAAGGTCCCCTTACTGCAGAAATGGTTTAAGTCCTTTTCATTGCCTGCCTAAGAAACAGTTTCTCCTTTGGTGCTATAATCTCCCCGGGACCAATCTCCTCCGCAGGATCACAAAGACTGCGCTGCTTATGAGGAGAAACACCAAGATTATCTTTCCCACGTGCTGGGAGGAAGGAATGTTTTCCTTCTTCTCGGTACGCTCGGCAATGTTGTAAATATAGTCACCCTGGTTATTGTTGTTTCCATTGGCCGCGTTCCCCGCCACGTAGAACCAGACCCGCCCAGGGACTTTCGCCGCCGGGGAGGTCCAATCAAAACTCCAGGAGACAGGTCCGTGAGACTGGCCATTATAGGTGCCAGCCGAGGTGTGCTTTAGATAGGTAATTCCGCCTGTCACCGATGTCTGAGTGTTGGTGGCGTCGGTCACGGTGATAGTCCCAGCCTGCTGCTGAGTGTCATCGAATTTAGCACAGAGCTCAAAACCCCATCTGCTCTGGTTTGAATCAGCAAGAGTGACTGTTAGGTTATAAGTGGTGCTTGGATCATAATATTCGGGCAGACCGGATAGAGTCAACGCACCGTCTCCGGAGTTAGGTGGAAAGCTGGCATGGCAGTCAGTGCAAAGTCCCTCCCCTGGTGCTCCGGTCCTCCCATCCGGTGGACCACCAGAAAAGCTCCACACAGTTACTCCAACGGCTAACACAAAGATAGCAATTAATCCCGCTCTTTGCATATGGGTCCTCCTTTCTTTTCTGGAGCCGACAGGGATCAACTGAAGATGGCGCTTCAACACGCCATATTTGCTCGTTCATCATCGCACCCCTTACTCATATAAGTAAGTCTCCCACCCTTATTTGTCAAGACGAATAAAGGTCATACGAATTACGTAAGTACACTACGCATATCTGTTTTCCAGCATAGCAGTTGACATGGAGACTTGAAATCACTGCCAACCGTCTATCGATGAGGCTGACCCTTATGCTTCTC
>CAYFQZ010000532.1:0-3240 GCA_964345305.1 uncultured Ignavibacteria bacterium
GTATTCGGGAAGGCCATTCTTCAAAAGGAACTTGACCAGCTTTCTCACGAATCTGGCTCCGGGCTCGAAATGCCGGGCGCTCCAGTTCACGTTGGAAACGGCGATAGACGGTATGTTCAGTATGGTCCCCTCCATGGCGGCTGCCACGGTTCCGGAGTAGGAAACGTCATCGCCCATGTTGGGGCCGTGGTTTATGCCGGAAATAAGTATGTCCGGTTTTCTTTTGAGGATAGCGTGAACTCCCAGCATCACCGCGTCGGTGGGCGTCCCGTCAACGCTGTAGAATCTGTCTGCAATCCTGTTTATGCGTAAAGGATGCTGCAGGGTCAGGGAATGGCTGGTAGCACTCTGTTCCCTGTCCGGTGCCACCACCCATACCTGAAAGGCCTTGGAAAGCTCGTTTCTCAAAACCTGCAGACCTTTGGCAGTGACCCCGTCATCGTTGGTGAGCAAGACTAACAACTCTTCCTCCTTCTGGGCGATGACTGCAAATAATGCAGGCTATGCGATCGGCGGCGAAACCAGTACCCATCCCCTATCATGCCCGACTACCACCACAAGCTTCTCCACATCAGCTTGATGAATCTTCCGGTGTCGACCAAAGGATTTATGAAACTTCTTCCCCCCCCATAGATGGTCTTTATTGGAACCTCTGTGATCCGAAATCCTTTTCTGCTCGCCTTGATGAGAATCTCCGACTCCAAGTCGTACTTCTCCGCTTTCAGCGTGATCTGTCTGAGGACGGCAATCGGAATCAACCGGTACCCGGACTGGCTGTCTCTAACGGACTGTCCGCCCAGTATGGACACTATCACCGAGGTGAGGTGATTGGTAAGCCAGCGTGCAAAAGGCATAATCTTGAGATTTCTTCTTCGGGTGCCGATTATGATTCCCGGGAAAGTGCGCGCTTTGCGCACGAAGTCCGGAATCGACTCGGGCTCATGCTGAAGGTCCGCGTCCATGGTGATCAGTGCTCGGTAATCGCGTTGGGAGGCCCGGCTGAATCCGGTTTTCAGGGCCTCCCCCTTGCCCCGGTTGCTCTGGTGTCTCAACACCACGGCGCCCGTGCTCCGGGCACGTTCGAAAGTCTGATCAGTGGAACCATCATCCACGATGACCAGGTCTTGCTTGTCCACGAATTTTGCGGCCCTGTCGACCAGTTCTCCGATAGTCGAACCGGCGTTGTATGCCGGTATGATGACTGCTGTTTTCATCATCCAGGAAACGACCGGCTGTTTGCCACATCCGCGCGAAAGCCTCTCCAACAAAAAATCGGGGCGAGCCGATTTGAACGGCCGACCCCTTGCACCCCAAGCAAGTGCGCTAACCAGACTGCGCCACGCCCCGATTATCATGCTCAACATAGCCGTTTTTGGGGAAAAATCAAGACAAAAGTTTCAGAAGCGCGGATATCTCTTTTCTGATCTCCACCAGCAGGCTCTTAAGCTGCATCTTCTCCACCACTGCCTGGCCCAGATCGTCATGCCTGATGTCCTTCAGCCTTGACCTGGCGCCTTCGATGGTATACCCCTCCTCGTACAGGAGATGCTTGATCTGATTGATCAGATCTATATCCTTCTGCTGATAGGAGCGATTGCCTGCCCGGTTCTTCTTCGGCTTCAGTTGACCGAATTCCTTCTCCCAAAACCTCAGGACGTAAGGCTTAACGCCGGTCGCCTGCGCCACCTCGCTGATGGAATAGTAGAGTTTGCTCTTGCTTGAAGCCTTCAAATCTCCCCTCGCTTGCTTGGCGGGTCCCGTGCTCAGCTCCAGGGGAAAAATACTAATTTCTGCCCTGAAGTCAACCCCAAATTTCCGATTTCGGATCGCGAGTCATCAGTTCGGCTATGGCCTCCGTGGGCTTCTTGTTCTCAAACAAAACCTGGTGCACCTGCTGAGTGATAGGCATTTCCACCCCATGCTTCAAGCCAAGCTGGTAAGCTGATCTGGTAGTCTTTATACCCTCCGCCACCATGGTCATCTCGGCTTCTACCTGGCTCAGCGATTTTCCCCGTCCTATTTGCTCCCCCACGAACCGATTGCGGGAGAACTTGCTGATGCAGGTGGTCACCAGATCGCCCAGGCCGGACAGCCCGGCGAAGGTCTCTCTTTTCGCCCCCAGCTTTTCGCCCAGCCGGACGATTTCCGCCAGGCCGCGGGAGAGTAAGGCTCCTTTGCTGTTGTCTCCCAAACCCATGCCGTCGCATATGCCTGCGGCAATGGCAATTACGTTCTTCAGGGAACCGCCCAACTCAACGCCGACGATGTCGCTGTTGGTATACACCCTGAAATGAGGAGTCATGAAAATCTGTTGGACTTCTTCTGCCACGTCTTCTCTGAACCCGGCTACCACCACCGTAGTTGGGATTTTCCTGGCCACCTCCTCCGCGTGGCTGGGACCGGATAGAGTCGTGATTCTCTGGTGCAGTGATCGCGCAAGCTCCTCTCGCAGCACTTCTGACATTCTGAGAAGGGTCTGGTTCTCGATACCTTTGGCCAGGTTGACAACCACCGTATCCTTCAACTGCAAAACAGCGAGTTTCTTTGCCACCTCTCTTACCGTGTGAGATGGGAGGGCCAAAGCCAGCATATCCGCGCCTGTCACAGACACCCTGAGTCGATCGGTAATCCTAACCTCGTCGGGTATCCTAATTCCGGGCAGCTTCTGCTTGTGCTCTCTTTCATCCAAAAGCCGTTCCATCTCCCGGTGATCAAACTCCCATAGAGTTACTTCGTGTCCGTTATGGCTTAGCAGTGTGCACATGGCGATGCCCCAACTTCCCGCGCCGAGGATTCCGACTCTTGCCATAAACTTCCCGCCTTTGTGAGCTAGGTGCGCCCGCGCTCTTCTTTGATTCGCTTGCGACTGAATTTACTTTCCGTTCCGGCCAGCAGTCGCTTTATGTTGCTCCTGTGGTTGAAAAAGATGAAGACCGTCAAACAAAAGATCATCAGCAAAAGCGGCGCCGGCACGTCCTCCTTAAGATAATATCTCTCGAATATCAGAGCAAGTAATAGGAAGCTTGTCGCAGAGAGGGAGCCCAAAGAGACGTACCTGGTAACGGTCACTATCAAGGCGAATGAAATCAAGGCACCGCCCACCTCGAGAGGGATTATTGACACAAGCGCCCCCAGCCCGGTGGCTATCCCCTTTCCTCCCCTGAATCCCGCAAACACCGGAAAGACGTGCCCCACAATCGCCAGAAATCCGGCCATCGCCTTCAGATCGACGGAGCCCGA
>CAYFQZ010000533.1:0-2177 GCA_964345305.1 uncultured Ignavibacteria bacterium
CGTAGACCTCCTCTACTGCCGGCTCCAACGAGAGATCGGTAGCCTTCCGGTAGAGCAGTTTGAACTTATCCGGCGCATAGGCTTTGACCAAGAATCTTACAAAGGAACACGACTCCCAGAAGGCCACCTCCTTGGGCTGGTTTCTGTAGTCCTTGGTTATCACCAGATCTCTAAGAGGGACCGACTTCTTCTCTGCAATCAATTTCTTGGTGAAGTGGTGTGACAGAGAGAAATAACCTCCGATCCCTTCGGCCAGCATGGGGGGTGCATATCCCCATAACCTGTAGAACAGAAGGAATCCCACACCGGGAGAGTCCAAGCTCCGTTCAAATAGGTTGTAGACGGTATAAAGCTTATTTCTTACCGGATCCAGGCCGATGTCAAATCGGTCGTCCCAGACTATCTCGTTTGCCCGACACGGCAGAAGGAAGTACTCCATCCTGTCCATGGCCGGCTGGGTAAACCCGAAGGTCTCCCGGAAACGTCTGTATTCGCTCTCACCGTGTCCCTTGATATGCGACCAATGAAGGTCTGCCAGGGAGTTTAAGATGTAGCGGAAGAAGAAGTGTGAGCTGGGCAGCTCTTCCCAGTCCTCACTTTCCTTGTCCAGAGTGTTCAGGCCGCACGTGGGATCGGCAATCTCCGCTATCGTGGGAGTTAGGTATACCCTGTAAACCCTTCCCGGCCTGGCTTGCACCTCGGCAAAAAGAAAGGTCTGGCCGCTCTTTGCCCACTCTTCCCTAAGAGCGGTCTGCGGCTTGGGAGGAAGGGTTATTAGATCCAGGTAAAGCATTACCTCTTCATCTCCCACTATGGTGGCTACCACAGACAAGCTGAAGTTAGCTTGGAAGGAAGTCCTCTCCTTTCCGTTAGGGAGTTCGATCTGTCTTTGGTCGATAAGCTCAAAACTGGCGCTGTCACCGTTGATCCCTTCCTCCACCTGAATATTCAGAAGCACTCCTTGGGCACCGTGGGCGGAGTTGGATCCGATGGGCCACAGTAGAGCCAGCAAAATCCAGACTGTCAACAATTTAGTCTGATTCATGTTCACCTCGAACCTTCTTAGTTTTACGCAAAAAACCCCGTAGATTGACTTTTCGTTGCTTCTGCGCGATTCACCAAACACCTCTGCTTTCGCTCGCAGGCTGAAGACTGCGGTCACCACGTCCAGAGAGCCGGGACAAGTTTCCTCATTTCCCGACCAGGCTGCGAAGCAGACTCAGATTCTCCTTATCTTTTTCCGTTCCCCCTTCTTTGGGAGTCTCCAGAATCTTGGGGACTTTCTCCCACCGCTTATCCGTCATCAAAAGGCGAAATCCCTCCAGCCCGATCTTCCCCTGCCCGATATGTTGATGCCGATCCACGCGGGAGCCTAAGTCCTTCAACGAGTCGTTCAGGTGAATGACCTTGAGCCTGGAAAGCCCGATAACCCGGTCGAATTCCATGAAAGTAGCCTCATAGGCCTTTTTGGTCCGGATGTCGTATCCTGCGGCAAAGCCGTGGCAGGTGTCGTAACACACGCCCAAACGCTTGTTCTCTTTGGTCTGCTTTATTATCCCTGCCAGCTGCTCGAAACGATGCCCGATGGCGCTTCCCTGGCCGGCGGTGGTTTCCAAGCAGATCTTGACCTTGTATCCTTCGGTTTTTTCGTGAAGCCAATCTATCGAGCGGACGATCTTTCTTATGCCCTCCTCCTCTCCGCTGCCCAAATGCGAACCCGGGTGCATTACCAGGTACGGCAGGCCAAGCATTTCCGCCCGCTGCAGCTCCACCAGCATTGACTCCAGGGATAGACTATACACGTCTTCTTTGGGAGAGGCTAAGTTTATCAGATAGCCGTTGTGCCCTACCACCGGAGATATTTGGCTTGTTTTTTGATTCTCGAAAAACCTCTTCACCTGCTCCGGCAAAATCTCTTTAGCCTTCCACTGGTTGTTATTCTTGGTGAAGATTTGGATGGTGGTACATCCCAGCTCTTGTCCGAGCACAAAGGAGTTGAAGACACCTCCGGAGATGGACATATGAGCACCGATCAACAGTCTCTTCGCCATATTCTCTCAGCGTTCCCCGTGGTTTAAGGAACAGTCAAAACGGGAGGGCGGGGCTCTCCCGTCCGTTTCATCCGTCTAATGCGTTGACGGAACATGCTACCACAGTCTTTGCCTCTTGCTCAGATA
>CAYFQZ010000534.1:0-3036 GCA_964345305.1 uncultured Ignavibacteria bacterium
ATCGGGTCATGCACCGACCATATCTGGACGTGGAGGTCTGGGTGGACAAGGGAGAAGGAGCCACCTACAGTCCGGGCGAGGAGATAAAGATCCACTTCCAGGCTTCGCGAGACTGCTACGTTGTCGTCTACAACATCGACACCAGGGGCTATGTTCATCTCCTTTACCCGGTCGATGCCAGAGACGATTCTTACGTGGAGGGGGAGAGAGTCTACAGTATCCCAGACAGGTTCGACGACTACGATCTGACGGTGGAGGGGCCTGACGGAGTGGAATACGTCCAGATCGTGGCCAGCCTGGAGCCTTTGGATCTGCCCAACTTTCCCGGCGAGTACTGGTACGAAGGGGAAGTATATGCATACCAGTTGGACGGAGAGGACCCTTACGAATTCATGGCGGATGTGAACGCGGAGATCGCACCCTATGATTACGCCTCCGACGTTTGCATATTCTCCGTGGAGTATCCACACCCCGGATGGTATTACCATCCGCGGGTGGTGTACGTGGATCGGCCGGTCGACCTCTACTGGGGGGGCGTGTATTTTGGTGATCCCTGGGGGGTGGAGGTATGGATTGACGGGATATATTACGGCCTCACTCCCATAACTATCCCGGCGCTGGTGGTAGGAAGACACTACGTGAGCTTCTGGTATCACGGGTGCTGGTTGTGGAGACATTGGTTCCACGTAAGAAGAGACTGCGTAATCCCCATTTGGGCGGACTGCCACCATAGATACCGGTACGTGAGAGAGCGATATGTGGAAAAGAACTACCGATCGGAGAAGGCCAAAAGGAGGCGGGGAATCAGCCAGACCGGTAGGCTGATCGAGCCGGTCAGACATACGGAAAGGGGCTTGGTGGCCAAGGCAGAGGTCAGAAGGCTGAAGAAAGACAAGGGCCGTGCAGAGGAGAGATCCATAACACGGAGCAGGGTGAAAGATCGACTTTCTGCTTCCCGCGTTAGGGAGAGGGAAAAACCCCGGGAAGTCAAGAAGGTGATCAGGAGCAAAGATGTCAGGGAGCGCGTCCGGTCAATCGAAAAGCGCTCTGCTATCAAGGAGAAGACGAAAGTCAGGAGAGTCAAACCAGAGCCCAGCCCGCTCAAGAAGACAGAGAAAAGGCAGAGAATCACCAGCCCCAAGAAGGCGTCAAAGGCCGCAAAGATAATTCGCGAGGCTGTCGGTTCAAAGCCGAAGGCGACTAAGGCCAGAATAAGCCCCGGAGCAAAAACAGTCACTAAATCAAAGGCTGCGGGCAAAACACAGACTGGTAAAACCGGACGCTCCGGATCGGCAAAAAGAAGAAAGTGAGAGAATTCTCGGTGGTCGACGGTTTCTTCGGCAATCGAGGGAGAGGGCCTTTCGCGATAAATAGGTTGACAGTTGGCTCGACTGGAATATATTGGTGTTAGAGATTTGTGATTGCAGGACTCTTTTGGAAACGCGTTCTGTTGGTGAATGATGTTGATCCCCACAGACATTCTTGAGAGGTGAGAGAGATGAAGAGAATCGTCACCGTGTTTGTCTGCACTTTAGTCGTGTCCTCCTTCGCGATCTCGGCTTGGGGGATAGACCGAAACCCCAAGAGCAAGGATCCGGAGAAGAAGACGGGCGAGATCAAGGAAATGACCAAAGAGAAGGCGGAGAAGAAGAAATCGAGAGCGGCCGCTCTCTCCGGCAAGACTGTTCGCAGCGCCCAAAGCAAATCCACCCCAGTTCCGGCGAAGTCAGGCAAGAGAAAAGAAGGGTCGGAAACGAAGAGGTCGCGCGAGAGATACGACTACTTCATGGACAGTGACAACGACGGCGTTGATGACAGACTGCAGAGGAAGAGGACAAAGAAAGAAGCGGGAAAGATTGAGAAAAAGAAAGTGATCCGGCAGAGGTCACCGGCGGCCAAGGAGAAGGGCACGCCAGCCAAAATCACCCCCGCCACCAAAGCTCCCGAAAGAGCCAAAGAGGTGAAGGTCAAACAACCCGAGAAGGAAGCGAAGGTAAAGGAGCGGCAAAAGAAGAGAACCACAGATAAGAGGTGATCTCAGGCTCAGGCGGCTCTGTCTTTTGAAACCCTCAACACGACGGCCAAAGAGAAGGCAAATTAAAGCCAGCACCTAACCCAAGTTGGGTGCTGGCTTTTTACGTGCCTCATCAGGTGTGGCCAAGCGGTGTGCCTCGATACAACCGCATTTGTCCGGCCGGTGGTCTCGTTGTCCGAGTGGGAGTTCGGAGCCGGGTTTTCACCTACCTGGATTCCGGCTGAACTGGGACTCCATCTGCGGCCTGCAAGTAGAGATGTTGACCCAGGTTGAAGCAGTCGCGGGTGTGTAGATCGGTGAACGTACCGGTTCGCGACGGGGCCATATCTTTTCGCATAAAAGGTTAAGAAGCACGGATTTCCTCCCGATTATTATTCAGGGAAACAGAACAGGTGTATTTACGGATTTGCCCACGGTCGGGTGGCCTGATCCATGATCTGGTCTTTTACCATGGACGTCAAAACCAAACAAGTCGGCCTTTCGGGGAATCTGAGCACGGTTCCTTTGTCCGATCTTCTGCAGCTGATCAGCAGCTCAAGAAAAACGGGGACGCTGTCGGTCAAAAGGGAAAATCACACTAAAGAGATATACTTCATGAAGGGCAATATCATTCATGCGTCCTCCTCCGGCAGTGAGGAGGAGCTGTTGGGAAATGTGATTCTGAACAGGAAGAAGATCCCCAAAGCTGATCTGGAAAGGGCACTGAGTTTGCAGAAGATCACTCGAAAAAGGCTAGGCACCATCCTGTCCGAGATGGGCCACTTAACCAAAGAGGAGTTGGCGGAATTTCTGCGATTTCAGATCGAGGAGATAGTCTATCGACTTTTTGGCTGGAGTTCCGGCGAGTTCATCTTTTACGACGGCAAGATGCCGGCTCCGGACAGCAGCACCGTTCAATTGAACACCATGAACGTAATCATGGAGGGAACCAGAAGAATCGACGAGTGCATCCACATCCAGAAAGCGCTTCCTGGTGAGGACGTGAGACTCCGGCTGGTGAA
>CAYFQZ010000535.1:0-3778 GCA_964345305.1 uncultured Ignavibacteria bacterium
CTGGTGTTCTTACGCCGGCGCGGGTGCCGTTTTGCGACTTGGTCGCGATATCCAGGATGGCTTGAACAGGGCAAGATAAAGCAAGTATGAGAAACGTCACTAGATGCACCCAATCGAGATAACTTTCATAGCGTTTGGATTAGCTATGGACGCTTTTGCCGTGTCGATATCAAGCGGAATAACCATCAAGAATCCCAGGGTGGAAAACGCCTTGAAGATCGCCATATTCTTCGGAGCGTTCCAGGCATTCATGCCGCTTATCGGCTGGTTGGCCGGGCTGGGATTGAGGGAATTCGTATCGCGGGTTGACCACTGGATAGCCTTCGGGCTTCTGTGCCTGATCGGCTGTCGAATGATTTGCGAATCGACCAAGACCACCGACCAAAAGAGCGGTTTGAACCCGTTAAGCCTTGGTGTCTTATTATTGCTGTCGATTGCCACCAGTATTGATGCCCTGGCCGCGGGCGTGAGCCTGGCCTTTCTGAAGGCGTCGATTGTATTGCCCATTATCCTGATTGGCGCGGTGACATTTGTACTGTCCTTTCTTGGCGTCTTCGTGGGCGACAGGTCCGGGCACCTTCTGCGAAACAAAGCAGAATTCGTTGGCGGGCTCGTCCTGATCGGCATCGGGACAAAGATATTGATCGAGCATTTGGCTTAGAACTTGGAATGTCGGATAGTCCCCTACGGGGACATATCCGACCTACAAAGAAAAGGCGCTATGAAGAAACACAACGACAATTTCGATCCAAGAATCGTGGTCTTTGCCTGTAACTGGTGCTCTTACGCGGGAGCGGATACTGCCGGCGTGGGCAGGATGCAATATCCGCCCAACGTTCGACTGATCCGGGTGATGTGTTCCGGCAGGGTCAGTCCCGGCCACGTGTTCCGGGCGTTCGAGAAAGGCGCAGACGGCGTCATGTGGTCCGGGTGACACATCGGCGATTGCCATTACACCTTTGGCAATCACCGGGCTGCGGAGCAGTTCGAAATAACCAAGAAGCTTTTCGATCTTTTGGGTCTGGACAAGGAGCGATTGAGGCTGGAGTGGTTTTCAGCAGCCGAAGGTCAGAGATTTGCCCAGGTCATCAAAGAGTTCGTGGAGGACGTGAAGAAGGTCGGACCAAGTCCACTCAGAAATTCGGGGAAGGCCAAGAAGACGGCGGAAATTGAAAATTGAAGACGAGAAAATCAAAAGATACAGTTCAAAACAGAAAATCGACTTGCTGGCATACGCCCAGGACAGGACGGGCTTGCGAGTCGCTGATCTTTGAATTATGAACTGCAGTTTTGCCCGGACGCCCATACGCCTCACAGGCCTGTAGGAGGCCCGTCTGGGGGCAAGCGTCTGCTTGCTCTTTGAATTTTGATCCTTGAACTTCTAACCGTTGACGTGTGATGAAAGAAACCTTAAGAAAAACCGGAGCTTACCTTTGCTTGGATTGTGGTAAATGCACCGCCATCTGTCCCGTATCCAGAGTCAACCACGGGTTCTCTCCCCGAAGGCTTCTGACCAAGGCGGTGGCTGGAGAGAACGCCAATCTCCTGGCGGATAAGACCGTGTGGACCTGTTTGACCTGCATGCAGTGCCAGCAGAGATGCCCTTCGGACATTGACTACATTCACTTCACGCAGATCGTCAGGCAGCACGTAAAGCAGAATGGTCAGGAAGCTCTTTGCTCCCACGGCGGAGCCTTGCAGTCGCTCATGAAGATCATGACCGCACCGGAGCTCAGTCAAAACCGGTTGGGATGGGTAACCCCGGATTTGAAAACGTCGGAGAAGTCGGAGTACCTCTTCTTCGTGGGATGCCTTCCCTATTTCGACGTTTTCTTCACCGACATCAAGGCCAATTCTCTTGATATTGCCAGATCCACCCTGAAGGTTCTGAACTTTTTGGGCATCGAGCCGCAGATTCTTCCCAACGAGAGGTGCTGTGGGCACGATCTTCTGTGGATGGGAGATATAGAGAATTTTCGGAAGCTGGCGAGGCACAATATTCAGGCGATAAACGAGTCGCACGCGAAGAAAGTGGTCACCGCCTGTCCGGAGGGGTTCACCACGCTGAAATTCGATTATCCGGAGCTGTTCGGCGCCCAACATTACGAGGTGGTGCACATATCCGAACTGATCATGGAGACGCTTACCAACCACAAGGACGAGCTGAAGAAGCTAAAGAAAAAGGTTACCTATCATGATCCCTGCAGACTGGGACGATTCGCCGGCCTTTTCGACGCGCCCAGGCAAGTGATCGAGGCCTGCGGAGCGGAACTGGTGGAGATGCCCAAAAACAGGAAGAACGCCGTCTGCTGCGGCACCTCTTCGTGGGTCAATTGCGACGCGTATTCAAGGATGATCCAGACCAACAGACTGAAAGAGGCAAAGGGAACCGGAGCAGAGGCTTTGGTAACTGCCTGCCCCAAATGTCAGATTCATTTCACCTGCACACAGAACGCTGCAGGATATCCGGAGCAGGATAAGATACAGATCGTTGACCTGACGGCATTGTTTGCGCAGGCTATTCCATAGGTCATTAGAAAACAGAACGGAGGCCGACAGGCGATGAATTCCTCTGACAAGCAGAAGATAGTTGAGATTATGAAGAAGGCCAAGGACTTCACGTTTCTGGCAACCTGCGACAGCGGCCAGCCGAGAGTCCGCCCCATGGCTGCGATGGTAGATGATGACATGTCCGTGTGGGTGGCTACCTCCGGCAAGTCCAGAAAGGTGCAGCAGCTAAAGAAAAACCCCAGGATGAGCCTGGCCTTTGTGGTCCCTCCGCAGGGGGATAAGGCTGTTACCGTAATCGGCGAGGCAGAGATAGTAGAAGATATGGAGCAGAAGAAGAAAGTATGGGGACTGGCTGCCTATGACCCTTCGCAGTTCTGGCCTGAGGGCCCGGAAACGGAAGACTATTGCGTCTTGAAGATCAACATAAAGCAGATTGAGTGGTGGGAAAGCCACGAGACCGGAATGAAGACCTATCAACCGTGACGGACTTCTATCAAATAGGATAAAATTCGTAGTAGTTAGATAAGAAAGCAGACTCGATAATTCGACATACAGAAGAAAGCTCAGGAGGTGAAAGTGGCGGCTGATAAGAAGAAACCGGGAAAGGAAAACGAACTGAGGGTGGGGGTGTTTGTCTGCGAATGCGGGTTGAATATCGCCGGATCGCTGGACTGCGAGGCGGTGCGCAAGTATGCGGAGACCCTGCCGGACGTGGCGGTGTCGGTGCTGAATAAGTATACCTGCGCTGATCCGGGCCAGAACGAGATCAAGAGGTATATCAAGGAAAACAACCTGAATCGCGTGGTTGTGGCGTCCTGTTCTCCGCGCATGCACGAGCCGACCTTCAGAGCCTGCATATCCGATGCGGGAGTCAATCCATACCTTCTGGAGATGGTTAACCTCAGAGAGCATTGCAGCTGGGTGCATATCAACAACTGGGAGGCGGCCACGGACAAAGCCAAGGACATGGTTAAGGTGGGAGTGGCAAGGGCCAGGCTTCTGCAGCCGCAGATCGAGAAATCGGTGCCGGTAACAAGGGCTGCTCTGGTTATCGGGGGCGGTGTGGCAGGAATTCAGACCTCACTGGATCTCGCAGATTCAGGCATCCCGGTCTATCTGGTGGAAAAGGACCCCTCCATCGGCGGCATCATGGCCGCCCTGGACAAGACCTACCCCACCATGGACTGTTCCATATGAATTCTGGGCCCGAAGATGATGGATGTCGGTCGGCATCCCAACATCACGCTTTTGACCTTCAGCGAGGTGG
>CAYFQZ010000536.1:0-5793 GCA_964345305.1 uncultured Ignavibacteria bacterium
GCCATCATCGTTTTGTATTTCATTGCCGGACGGGCCAGGAAGTTGGCCCAGTTTACCGTGCCGGACATACTGGAGATTAGGTATAACAGCCTGGCCCGAATTCTGGGAAGCATCACCACCATCATCGCCTACACCGCCATCGTCAGCTACCAGTTCAAGGCCGGCGGAATGGTCCTCAATATGGTCGTCGGAATTCCGATCGATCAGGGCATAATCATCACCGCGCTTTTCGTCATAGCCTATACGGCCTTGGCGGGGATGATCTCCGTGGCCTATACCGATGTGGTCAACGGGGTGGTCCTGCTGTTGGGACTGGTGATCGCTTTCCCGTTTCTGCTGAAGATAGCCGGAGGCTGGAGTACCATGACTACCACTCTGTCCCCGGACAGATTCCAGATCCTGGGCACCATGACCATCTGGGAAGCCCTTGGCTATTCTCTGCCCACCATGCTTCTTCTGCTGGGCGAATCCAACATGTATCAGAGATTCTTTTCTGCCAGAGACGAAAGGGCGGCCAAGGCTTCGGTAGTAGGGTGGATCTCCGGAACCATCTTCGTGGAGACTCTGATCGTGGTGCTGGCCATAATCGGAAGCAGCATATTCTTGGACATCAACCCGGAGACGGTGATCCTGCACTCGGTCCGGCACGGCCTGTCGCCGCTCATCGGATGTGTTCTCTTGGCGGCCATCGTGGCGGTGATAGTCTCCACTGCGGATTCGTTTCTGCTGGTTCCTTCCACCAACATCATGCGGGACATTTATCAGCGGTTCATAAATCCCAACGTCTCCCAGAGACGGATGGTGCTCTACTCGCGAATAGTGGTCATCGTGCTGGGGCTGATTGCCTTTTTGCAGGTGAGGTTCTTCACCACGGTTCTGGCCATGGCCCTTTATGCCTACACCATGTACGGTGTGGGAATCACTCCGGCAACCCTGGCCGCCTTCCTCTGGAAACGGGCCACGCCCGCTGGCGGCGTCTGTTCCATAGCCCTGGGCATGCTAACCACCATAGTATGGGAGCTTGCCAAGAAACCTTTCGGCGTCCCGACCGTCTACCCCGCGCTGATTCTGTCGGTATCAAGTCTTGTGTTGATAAGTCTGCTAACCCCCAAGCCGGATGAGGATAAGATAAGGCCATTCTTTCAAAAATAAGACCTCGGGCAGCTTCTCCATCCGGGCCGCGCGCTCGCAGCGTTATGAGGATAACTCCGAAAGGAGGTTTCAAGGATATGCGAAAACTCGCCATACTATTGACCTTTTTCCTCCTTCTGCTGTTGCCACTCTCTAATTGTGGAAGGAAAGATATGGAGGATCAAAAATTTCAGCAGCTGGCCAACGAGTTCCTGGAAGGTTATTACCAGGCTCATCCCGTCTGGGCAACCTATATCGGCGAGCACAGATATGATGACTTAATCGACGGTTACTCCAACGACGATGTCCAGGAGGAGATCTTGCGTCTCAGGCTTTTCGCGGAACGCATGAAATCCATCGACACACTGAAGCTGAACGCCGTCAATAAGGTCGATTACCTGATTCTGGAAAACGAGATCCGGTCACAACTGCTCAGATACGAGGAGCTGAGGCCTTTCGAGAACAGCCCGGTGATGTATACCCGTATCATCGGCGGTGCCATAAACTCGCTGATCACGCGCGATTTTGCTCAGCTGGGAACCAGACTGCTGCACGTCTCCAATCGTCTCAGAAGACTGGCCACGCTAATAAGACACGCCAGGGGCAACCTGAAGAACCCGTCCGAGATTCAAACCCGGACCGCCATAAGGCAGAACCAGGGGAACATCAGCCTGGTGAGGGACGACCTGGCCAAGGTGCTTGAGAGACTCCCGGGCATGAAGGACGTCCTCCAACAAGCCATGAACATAGCCCTGAAGCAGTTGGACTCCTACCAGGAATTTCTGGAGGACCAGCTTTTGCCGCAATCCGACGGGGATTTCAGATTGGGGAAGGAACTTTTCGAAAAGAAGCTGAAGCTGACTCTGCAGTCGGATCTTTCTTCCGATGAAATAGTGCGCCGGGCAGAGGAGGAGATGGTGGCGGTGCGCAAGCGCATGTTCGATCTGGCCATGCCGCTGCACCAGAAGATGTTTCCCGGCCGCCAGCTGGCCGAACAGGGCAAAGAGTTGGAGAGTCGAGTAATCCGGGAGGTTCTGGACGAGATCGCCAAGGACCATCCCCGGAAAGACGAGCTTCTGGCCGTTTGTCGACAGAACCTGCTAGAGCAGGAGACATTCGTGAAGGAAAAAGATCTGGTCGATCTGACCGGGATAAACCCCCTGGAGGTAGAGTGGACGCCCGAATTCTCCCGAGGCGTGGCGATAGCCGGATTGGATTCGCCCGGACCGCTGGAGAAGGACCTCAAGTCGTTTTACCGGGTCTCACCCGTGCCGGACGATTGGACCGAGCAACAGGCGGAATCATATCTGCGTGAGTACAACCATTACATGCTCAAGGATCTCTGCATTCACGAGGCCATGCCCGGCCATTACGTGCAGGGATACTATGCCAATCAATTCCCGTCGATTATCAGATCGATCTTCGGCAACGGGGCTTTCATCGAGGGATGGGCCATGTACTCCGAAAGGATAATGATCAACGCCGGCTATCTGGATTATGATCCTCGCATGGAGCTCACCCAGCTGAAGATGTACCTGAGAGCCGTCATCAACGTCTTGTTGGATGCAGGCATTCACGCCGGAGACATGACCAAAGAGGAAGCAATTCGGCTGATGGTAGAGGAAGGATTCCAGGAGCGATCTGAGGCGGAGGGCAAATGGGTGCGGGCATGTCTGACCGCAACTCAGCTTTCCACCTACTTCGTCGGCTTCCAAGAGATTTTGGATTTGGAGAAAGCCTACCGGGACGAAGTGGGGGAGAACTTCTCTCAGAGCGAGTTCAACCAGAAGCTGTTGAGTTACGGCTCACCGCCGGTGAGATTCTTAAAAGAGATTATACTTCAAGATTTATAGAAGAAGAAAATGCAAGCGTAGAGCTTCAGCTCCGGCCGCATTCGAGAAAAGCCCCGAGGTTCGGTTCTTCGTCTCTAGAATCTCCATGAATGAAAAACAGAAAGACTTGGTGACTGCAGGAAGGAACCAGGAACTCGACAGATATCCCGTGTCTGACACTCTGTTGATTTTCTTGGTCTTTCTTGTCTTTGAGGCAATCCTCTACCTTTTCTTCCGCGAGGGTATTCCGCTGTTGTTTCGCTTCTTTCTCATGGTGTGCTACGTCATTGTGATCCTGGCCTGGACCTTGAAGTACCGAGGTTGGGCCCGGGCAGACCTGGGATTGGTGAATCTTCTCGATGAGCGAACCTACTGGACAGGTGTAAGGATTGGGTTCTTTCTTGCTTTTGTCTTGGTGGGAATTGACACTAATACGGTCTACCTGCTTTTCCATGAGGCGAAGCTTACCGATCATAACTTCGTTCTGCTCATTGTCCTCCTGCCAATGGTTACGTTACTTGCTCCAATGGAGGAGCTCATCTACAGAGGATTCTTCTTCACTATCTTGAAGAAGAGATTGGGACCATTTCCGGCTATTGTCTTGAGCTCTGCTGGTTTTGCCTTCGCTCATTCAGTTGCTGGCGTGGCAAATGAGTCCATATACTCTATCCCGGCTGTAGCTTATGCGCAGAAGTTCGTTGGCGGAGCGGTGTTCGCTTATTTCTTTCACCAAACCAAATCACTGGCGGGGCCGATATCGGCGCACGTGGTCTTCAACTGGTGCGCCATCATCGTTTACTCTCTCGTCTATCTGACCGAGCCGTCCGCTTAGTCCGTAGTCTGGACAGAGATCACGTCTGGCTGAAGGTGCAAATTGGCAGATCCGGTTGTCCGACGTACTACCCGACATGTGCTGTCGGGCATCCTGCGGCAAACAGCTACACGGCCAACGACTCGCTTCACCCTCCTTGGTATCCAAGTGTCCGTCGGATCACCTGATCCGATCCCGCAGAATGCGGGACCAGGCCAGGGGCCTGGCAGGCATGGAGATTCTCTCCAGCTTTGCCGCAGATTTATCCGCCTCCGGCGAAAAAGAGGGGGAGGGTTGATTTCCTCTCACTTGACGGGAGAGGACTAAGTCGAAGATCCCGCCGCAGGCGGGGGAGAAGGTGAAGGGAATCTGCATGCAGCCGAAGACTATTGTCACCCTCCCTTTTATTCCCTCCCATCAAGGTGCGAACCGTATGGTTCACACCAAGGGAGGGAAAAAAACACCCACTCTTGTTCTTCCTCTGCGTCAAGTCTTCTCCTCTGGATTGGACCTGACGCAGCCAGTCACGGCGATCACGTTGGCTTGCTTTTCCACCTATCGTGCATCCACAACCATTGGTCGGGATGCTGTCGTATGATCGACTCCAGTACCTGGGTGCACCTCTGGGTGACGTCCGCGATGTCTTTCTCCCTGTCGTCAGAAAACGCGAGCTTGACCTCCGGCTTGACGATGATCCTGTACCTGTTCTTCCCCGCTCTCACGACCGCCATGGGAATGATGGGGGAACCTGTCTTGTAGGGCAGCAGAATTGGCCCCACCGGAGTTCGTGCCGGCCTTCCGAAGAAATCGACGAAGACACCTCGCACCCTGGATGAGTCCTGGTCAGCTAATACGCCCAAGGCCCTGCCGGCCTTCAAAGCTTTCATGATCGGCTTGACCCCTGCCGTTGTGGGAATATTCTCTACCCCGACCTTTTCTCTGTTCTGCACCAGAAGCCGATCAAGCCGCGGATCATAAAGCTCCCTTCCTATCACCGACACTTTATAGCCGCGCAGCGAAAACCACGCGGCCAGGAGCTCGAAATTTCCGATGTGTCCGGTCAGGGCGATGACGCCCTTGCTGATTTGGTATGCTTTATCGAAGTGTTCCAACCCCTCAATCTCGGTTATGGCATCGATATGCTCCCATTTCATCTTGCCCAAACGCACCGCATCCGCCACGTTCTTCCCCACATTCACGAAAACACGGGAGCCGAGCCGTCGCAGTTCCCTATCATCTAACTTCTCGGAAAAGGCTACCGTGAGGTTAGACAGCGTTCTCCTTCGCGCGTCACGGATTACGAGATAAGCCAGTTTCCCCAAGAAGCCCCCCACAGCGACTGCACTGCTTCGTGGTAGTGAATTGAGGAGAAAGATTAGTGTAGTGATTAGCCGGAAGAGAAGCCAGTTCTTGACTCTCTTTTTTGTGCCCCAGGTCAGTATCTTGACGTGTTCGTCCTTGCCTTCCACTTCTGTTTTACACCGATGCCTTGAATGTGCGGCCTGCGAGGTCGGCTATTCCGCGTAATTCGCGCACTCTCAAGAGTGCGGCCACACTACCGGACTGCTTCACACGACTCCTGCCTTTATGATATCGTGAAGATGCACGATGCCGGTGGGTTGTCGCTCGCCGCCGGTGATGATAAGCGAGGTGATGGCGTAGAATTCCATCAGGTTAAGAGCCTTTGCCGCCAGTTCGTCTCCGTCGATGGTCTTGGGATTTTTGGTCATCACCTGACCGGCCCGCAGCGAGAAGATCTCGTCGGTCCTCTCGACCAACCGCCGTAAGTCGCCGTCGGTGAAGATCCCCACCAGCTGTCCCTTCTGGTTGACCACGGTCGTGGTTCCCAGTCTCTTGGAGGTCATCTCCAGTATTACTCCCTTCATATCGGTCTCTTCGGATACGACGGGAATCTCTTCGCCTGTGTGCATGATGTCGGAGACCTTGAGCAGAAGCTTCCTCCCCAGATGTCCCCCGGGATGAAGCAGGGCGAAATCCTCGGACGAGAAATGCCGCTCG
>CAYFQZ010000537.1:0-2221 GCA_964345305.1 uncultured Ignavibacteria bacterium
CTGACCAAGCTACAGTATGAGCAGGGACTCACGTCCTATTTCTTCCTGCAGCAAAAGGAAAGCGATCTTTCCCGAGCAGAGAATGACTATGTCACCGCCCTATACAATCTGCGTGTATACAGCGCCAGGCTGCAAAAGGCATGGGGAAGGAGTGGCTGATGAAAAAACTAATCATCGGAATCATGGTTGTAATCATCGTTCTGGCCGGATTCTTCTATTTGCGGAATAGAGATGCCAGCAATTCGGCTCAGCCAAATTATGAGACGGCCAGAGTACAACGAGGGAACATAGAGATCAAAGTGCTTTCCACCGGGACCATTGAGCCATATACCAGAGTCGAGGTCAGCTCGTCTGTCAGCGGAAGGATAGACAGGGTGGAGGTGGATGAAGGAGACATAGTCAGGGAAGGCGACATCCTCGCCTGGATTTCGAGCGAAGACAGAATCGCACTTTTGGATGCGGCACGTTCCGGTTTGGAATCCGCACAAAAGGAAGGCCATCCGGAGGCTGTCAAAGAGGCAGAGATGGCTTATGAAATCGCAGACAGAGCCTGCAAGCCAGTGCCTCTTACCAATTCGATATCCGGCGAAGTCATAAATCGCTCCTGTGAGGCGGGACAAAACGTTTCCACCCAGAGTATTCTCTTCGTGATTGCGGATAGACTCGTGGCAACGGTGGAAGTGGATGAGGCGGACATCGGCAATATAGAGCTGGGGCAGGAGACCTGGATCGTGCTGGATGCTTTTCCGGATGAGAGGCTGAGAGGAAAGGTGTCCAAGATTTCGCGTGAGGGAAGACTGGTCTCGGACGTGGTGGTTTACGATGTAATGGTGAATCCTCTGAAAGTGCCCCGCCGCTGGGCATCGGGAATGACCGCCAACGTGGAGTTTGTGGTGGAAAAGAAAGATAGTGTACTCATAATTCCAAAAAGTGCCGTGAAGCAAGGAAGGGGTGAAAACTTCGTTGTGGTGCTGGAAGAGGAGCCTGCACCCCGCAGGATCGAAACAGGCGTTACCGATGGAAGAGTAGTTGAGGTGACCCAGGGATTGAAGGAGGGAGAGAAAGTAATCCTGAGTGGGATGGAGAACAACTCCAGGCAAAGAGATGCGCTCCGGGATCAAATGCGGATGATGAGGGGACTGAGATGATAGAGCTTAAGAACATAAGCAAAACATACAGGATTGGGGATATAAAGGTCCCCGCCTTGAAAAATGTCTTTTTTGAAATTAAAGACGGCGAATTTATGGCTATCATGGGGCCGTCGGGTTCGGGCAAATCCACCCTTCTGAATATCCTGGGTTGCCTTGATGTTTCCACAACTGGTGAGTATCTATTTGACGGCATAAATGTGAGCGAATTCTCCGAATCAGAGCTTGCCCAGATACGGAACGAGAAAATCGGGTTTGTGTTTCAGACCTTCAACCTGCTACCCCGTTTGAACGCCTTATCCAACGTAGAACTCCCACTTATATATTCGGGAAACCATAATAAACGAAAGGAGACTGCGGTCAAAGCGCTGCGGGCGGTCAATCTAGAAGACAGGGCTCACCATAGACCCACCGAATTATCTGGCGGACAGCAGCAACGTGCCGCCATAGCCAGAGCACTGGTGAACGAACCGTCGATAATTCTGGCGGACGAACCGACAGGCAATCTCGATTCCAGGTCCGGCCAGGAGATAATCTCAATCTTGACTGAGTTTCACAAGAAGGGCATTACCGTAATTCTCATAACGCACGACGAGTCGGTAGCATCTCATGCTCAAAGAATCATACGTCTGAAAGATGGTGAGATTGTAGAAGATCGGAGGGCCTCAGATAGAGAGAAACTTAGCCAGACTTTTGTGCCGGCACGGAATGAGAAGAAAAAGAGAAGGTTCTCCCTGGCTGAATTGATAGAGAGCTTGACTATGGCAGTGTCCTCCATCTTTTCGAATAAGCTTCGAAGTTTCTTGACCATGCTTGGAATTATAGTGGGAGTATCTGCCGTGATTGCGATGATAGCCATAGGCCAGGGCGCCAGCGCTCAGATTACGGAGCGGATCAGCCGGCTGGGAGCAAATCTTCTGATGGTGCGTCCGGGCGCTCATCGACACGGCCCGGCACGATCAGAAAGCCGCGTTACTTCTCTCACTTATCAGGACGCTCAGGCTATTGCCAAGGATTCCCCCTCGGTTGCCAGAGTTGATGCACAGTATTCCAGAAATGCTCAGGTAGTTTAC
>CAYFQZ010000538.1:0-4650 GCA_964345305.1 uncultured Ignavibacteria bacterium
GCTGGAAATCGTGCAAAGGAGGTGATCCAATTGCGGATAGGCTTTGTGTCGGTGCTGAAGGCCCGTAGCGCGGGTTAGAGATCCTGAAAGGTTGCGAGCAATCGGGTAGAATCGCATAGGAGCTGATGACCGTAGCTTGGAAGTGAAAGCGAGCTATGAGGTTCTTTAAAATCAGACCGGGTGAAAAAATGAAGAGTGGTAAGGACAATATGACACATGGTTTTTGTCAGAACTTCTTCTACGAATCCTCTTGATTTCACTCTTCACAAAAATAGAGAAAGGAGCCAAAAGCCATGAGGAGCAGACCACAGCGCACCCAGTTGAAGAAAGGCATGAACCGTCTAAGGATATTGCTCTCGTTAAAAACAAGTTTAGTGATGATTTCACTAATCTTGGTTGTGGGCTACGTCCTCGCCGCTGAGACGAATTGGCACATCCAGACGGTGGATAGCGCCGGGGATGTGGGATGGCTCACGTCGATTGCCTTGGACAGCAACGGCTATCCTCACATAGCTTATGCTGACGGCGGCAACGATGATCTGAAATACGCCTACCATGATGGCACGAACTGGAACATAGAGACCGTCGATGCTGCCAGTCAAGTATCATGGGCGATCTCGCTTGCCTTGGACAGCGGCAATAACCCCCATATCAGTTATCACGATGAAAACGGCGCTGATTTGAAATATGCTTATAACGATGGCAGTTGGCATTTTGAGACGGTGGACAGCGAAGGAAACGCGGGACGGCGCAATTCCATCGCTCTTGACAGCAACGACGATCCCCACATCAGCTACTTTGATGCCAGCAACTTCGACCTGAAATACGCTCGGAAAGATGGCGGTTGGCATATAGACACGGTGGACAGTGGCGGGGATGTGGGAGACTGGCTTTGCATAGCTCTGGACGCCGGCGATAACCCGCATATCAGCTACCGTGACTTCACCAACAAAGATCTGAAATACGCCTACTATGACGGCACCTGGCACACGACGACGGCAGATGCCGGCGGCAGTGTTGGAGCCTACGCATCTATCGCCCTTGACAGCTATGGCAACCCCCATATCGGTTATTTTGACTGGGATAACAAAGATCTAAAGTATGCTTACCATGATGGGGCAAGCTGGCATGTAGAGACCGTGGATAACAGTGGCGACGTGGGAAGGCACGTTTCTATCACCTTGGACAGTGAGGATAATCCTCGCGTCAGCTACTGTAAAGGCGAATTTACCACCGACCTGGATCTGAAATATGCATACCATGACATAGGCTGGCACATCGACACCGTGGACAGTTATGGCATTGTGGGGGGGCAGAATTCAATTGCCTTGGATAGCGAGGATAATCCTCATATCAGTTACACGGATTACGACAACGGGGATCTTAAGTACGCATACGGAGAGCCGTCCTATGATGCCACTATTGAAGCGTACTGCTATACCGAGGGCGCTAACGTGACCGTCAGCATATCGATGGATGGGTCGCCAACTGGATACTCCACTCCTCACACCTTTGTGGGCCTGAGCGGGACTCACACATTCACAGTCCCGGACGCAGATCCAAACCAACATGCATTCGGGCATTGGAACACCGGTGAAACAAGCACAACCATAACAGTCACATCGTCCGGAACATACATCGCCTGTTACGGCGGCGTTTTTGTGCCTGCGCTTACCGAGTGGTCTCTTATCGTCTTGGTGACGTTAATTCTGCTAAGCACCTGGGTGGTTCTTAGAAGGAGAAAGGGAGCGGTCAGTTTGTAGTCAGACAAGCTGACGACTTTTCAGCCGAGCAGCAAGAAACCAGAGCGGGCTTAACTTTTCGGTCTTCTGCTCACAAAGCAAACTTTCCTGTCACGGCTGGCGGCAGCCAAACCTTCGGACTAAGGCCCGATGGTCAAGCGAGCGTAGAAGGCGTCTGTGCCCCATTTGGTGCCGTTCGTCCCTTAAGGGGCTGTTCCGCAAGAATGAGGACTAACACACGTAGCTAGCATCTTGGCTGGCCCTACGATCGAATCTGGAATATCCTGATCCATAAGAAGTCTGGAAAGAATGGTCAACTCGTCCTCTTAGAGGAAGGATCGGGGGGCAATCCTACCGTTTATTTGCCTCAAGCAGACCAGAGAAAACGGTCAAAGTCTATCCTGTCGTCTTTGCCGAACTCTACGCCCTCTCGGCGCAGCAGCTCCTTTTGAATTTCGTAGCCGTAACCTGGCTTCAGACCTATCCGCCCCTCACGATTGACCACCCTGTGCCATGGCAGCCTCTCTTTTTCAGTAGATGAGTGCAGAACGCGGACCACCTGGCGAGCCCCGCGGGGATTGCCGGCCAAAGCGGCTATCTGCCCGTATGTGGCGACCTTGCCCCTCGGTATCGTCTTGATCGCCCCTACCACTCTCTGAGTGAAAGTAGGGCCTTCAGATTGGTTTTGTCTCTTCACCTTCATGCTGATTTCCTTTCGTCTCCGGTCCGCTGCACGGCGGTGCTTTGATGACGTACGAAGCCCATCATTCCTTACGTATGTTCAATCACCCGGGTTTCTTGCGGGAGCACGAGGGCAAAACCCAAAAGGGGAAGAGTTACGTGATAGACCTTGAGAAGGTCGCCCCTCAAGAGAACTCAAGAAGAAGGCTGCCCCGGGAAAAAGGGACAGCCTTCCTCTCAAATTCGACACCGGTGAAGTCGCTGACTCTGATCCGGCGGGCACCGATTGTCGCCTTGAATGTCTCTGATCAAAGGCCAGCAACGACACGGTGGGCAGTTTTACGTCATGCCCGGGACAGGCTACAGCAGCCGCTGCTGCAATGAGCGACTCGGGGAAGCATGAATCGTTTCATCACACCCTCCTTGTTGGGTTTTTTCCCAGAACCCGTCTGGGCTCTCCAAAGCCTTCAAGGTCTACTTCTTCTCCTCGCCAGAGGGGCGGCATTCAGATTTGCCCTTCTCAGCTCGTTTGAACAGCAGCATGCGGCAGCACGAAAACCACTACTTGATACTCTTTCCGGTCACCTCTACCCGTGAACCTTGATCCATCCGACTGCATTTGATCTGGCCGCATTGCTTTTCTGTTCCGGCCACCTCCTTTTGACTTCCCCTTCTCTATATATACATATGCACATATGCCGATGTTTGTTTCAAAAAAATCAAATCCCCTATTTCTTTTTTCCTCTTCCCCGAACCTCAAGCCGGTCGCAGAAGAGAGCGCAACATCTTTCCACCACGTCTTTTTTCAGGCTGTAGTACACCTTTTGGCCCTCGCGGCGGTCGACGGCGATTCCGGCATCCCTGAGTATGGCCAGATGCCGGCTCACGTTGGATTGGGAAAGCCCCACCGCCTTGACTATCTCGTTGACTGTCATCTCCTTGTCCGAGAGGATCTTCAGAATACGCAGGCGCGTCGGGTCGGAAAAGGCTTTGAAGTATTTGCTGAACGTTCTGTCGTCCATACTTGCGACCGCCGGAGTTTTTCACTCAAACCGCTCTGACTTTGCCTGTCTAGCTGCAACGATAGGTATACCGGTCTGTTCTGCTTTTGTCAAGATATTTGTGTCGTGTGGTGTCCACCTGTCTCTGCAACTTAGATCATCGCAGCAGCCTATGGCGAGATGCCTTCCTGCAGCAGCGAATCCACCAGAAGAAGCCGCTGGTATGCGTCAGCCAGCGACGGGTCCAGGGCCAAGCTGGTTTCAAACTCCTCCCGGGCCGATTGAAGCTGCATCTGCTTGGCGTAGGCCAAACCCAGATTGTAGTGATAAACCGCATTCTGTGGGTCAAGCCCTATGGCCTTCCTGAGCAAGGGGATGCCATCCGTTCCGCGTCCGGTGTTATCGTACAGGATTCCAAGATTGGCCAGTGCCTCGGCGAAATTCGGCTGCAGCAAGAGCGCCTGTTGAAGATGGGCTTCCGCCCGCTCGATCTCTCCCCGTTGTACGTAGATGGTCCCCAGATTGAAATGCGCCTTGGCCTCCAGCGCAATCCTGTCTATCTCATAGGCATCTCCCCTCAAGGTTAAGGCCTGCAGATCGTAGACCACATCCCGGTGAGAGGCCGGCGGGTTGAGCACGTAATTGAACCGGGCTGCCGCCGAATCGAACCCGCCCTCGGCCTGGTATATCTCTCCCAATAGCAGTTCCGCATCGAAGAAAGGCTGAATAATCGAGATGCCTTGCCTCAGAATCTCCTTGGCATCTTCCGTCCGTCCGGTCCGGTTATAGGTCAGGGCCAGATTCATGTAAGGATTGGGCGAGTAAGGTCGCAGCTCCACCGCCCTCTTTGCCATCTGTTCCGCCTTGTCGTACTCTTCCTGCCTCAGATAGATCGCCGCCAAGTTGTTGTAGGCCTGTTCTTCACTTGGATTCAATTCCAACTCCGCCAGGAACTCCTTCTCGGCTTCCGCGTAATCACCCTTTCTGAAAAACACCATACCCCGGTTGAGATGCCCCCGGCTCCAGGAGGGGTTCAGTGCGAGCACAGAATCGAAATGGGCCAGGGCCAAATCCAGCTGGCCCTTCTTGAGATAGACGTTCCCCAGGCCGAAGTGAGCTTGAGCCAAAGACAAATCTCCGATGGTCAAATGGTAAGCATTTGTATTGCTCAAAAAGACCAGAGGAACCAGAAGAAGCAGGAAGATTCTGACCGAGGCGAGGTCCTT
>CAYFQZ010000539.1:0-6055 GCA_964345305.1 uncultured Ignavibacteria bacterium
CATCCTCCGCGCGAATTCTCACCGCTATTTCGAAGATGCTGCTGAAATGATCGTTGCGGGGCAGGTGCAGCACCAGAGGCTCGATCCGTCGATGCAGCGGATAGAAGTTGAAATCCTCAACTACCCCGATGACTCTGGCCCCTTGAAATCCAGCGGGAAGCTGTTTACCTACCGGATCATCCCAGCCGAATGCCTTCACCGCCGTTTGGTTGACCAAAACAGCCCCCTCTGTCTCAGAAGGGATATCGGGCGAGAAATTGCGACCCTGGGCAACGGTGATTCCCATGGCGGGGAGATAGTATGGGTCGACCCAATTGAGGTAGAAGTAGTCGGTGCTCACGCCTGGACCTTGTGGAGGCCTCGATTCGGTAATGTCTTCTCCTATGTGCATCTTCATGCCGTCGCTGTCCTGATAGACTCGAAGCCAGGAATCACCGAATCCGTAGGAGTAGCCAGTCACGTTTGTTACCGCTGGTTCACCCGACAGTTGGTTGCGGAATCGGGAGACTAAGTCGGCGGACTTCTCTCCGTGAGTTCCAGTTGGGAAAGTCAAAACCAAGCTCCGGCCGTAGCCCAGCTTCTGATTTCGGACGTATCTCATCTGCGACGAGATGACAAAAGTGCTGGCCATAAGGAACACCGAAATGGCAAATTGCAGCACAACCAGTCCCTGAATCAGGCGGTCTCTGCCTCCCAATCTTGCGCTTCCGCGAAGAGTATCCACTGGATAGAGCCTGGAAAGCAACAGGGCAGGATACATTCCCGCCAGGAAGGCAGTGAGCAGAGCCAGCCCCAGCAGCGCGGGCAAGAGACTCCAGTCCGAGAGGAGTCTCAGAGACAACTGTTTCTGAGCCAGACCGTTGAAAGCCGGCAAGAAGAGCTCCGTCAAAACGATCCCCAACAGGAGAGCTGCCAAGCTCAGAAGGAGCGCCTCCCCCCAGAACTGTCTCATCAACTGTCCACGTCCCGCCCCCAGTACCTTACGCAAACCCACCTCTCGAGCGCGACCGCTGGATCGTCCCACAGCCAGAGTGGTGAAATTGATGCAGGCAAGCAGCAATACCGCAAAGGCAATAGCGGAGAGAATGTACGAATACACGGGATCGCTCACCGGCTCGGTTACCCCTGCGTACTCGGTGTTTAGGTGTATGTCGGTCAAAGGCTGCAACTTGTATGAGCGTTGAAAACCTCGTTCCTCTTCCACAAACAGTCGGTTGGTGAGAGCAGCAAGCTTTTGCTCGAAGACCGAACCATTGGTCTCCGGCGAGAGTTCAATGAACGTCTGTGGGACCACAATATTCCAACTATATAAAAGATCCTCTGGAATACGATACTTCAACAAATCGATGGTAATCAGAAAATCGTACTGGATGCTGGAATTGGTGGGAGCCTCTTGGATGATCCCCGTCACCGCGAAGTCAAGCGAGACTTCTCCTAACTCTATGGCGAGAGTCTTGCCCATGGGGTCATCGTCTGCGAAATACTTCCGGGCCATTTCAGGTGTGATGACCACGGAGCCAGGGTCGTCCAAGGCCGAGCCCACGTCTCCCCGGAGCAGGGGAAACGAAAACACGTTCAAGAAGCCGGGATCGACGTACAGAGCTCTCTGTGAGAATGATTGTCCTTCACGGGTTGCCACATACTCCCTGTTGGTTAGTCGGACAGTCCTTTCCACTTCGGGAAAGTTGGCCTTCAGCTCCGGAGCGATGTTATAGGAAACTGATTGAGAGTATTCAGGTTCGTGACCAGGCTTTTGCTCGACCCGGATCAGTCTATAGATATTCTCCGCTTTTTGATGGAATCTGTCGAATGACAATTCATCCTGAACGTACAAAAAGATCAGCAGGCAGCAGGTAGTGCCGACTGCCAAGCCGACAACGCTGATTAACGAATACAGCTTATCGCGAGCCAAGTTGCGGCGGGCAACCTTAAGGTAGTTTCCGATCATCTCAGGTTCCTCCTATCTATTCATATCTCAAAGAATCTACAGGATTGGCCAGTGCAGCTCTTATGGACTGGTAACTGACCGTAGCCAGGGCGATGATGAGTACCACCAAGCCGGAGAGCAAGAACAGGGTCAGGGTGATCTCTGTGCGATAGGCGAAGGTCTCCAGCCACCTGTTGATGGCCAGGTAAGCCACGGGGAAGGCTACAGCACCGGCGATCACAACCAGCATGACGATCTCTTTTGACAGGAGACGAACTATGTTCGCAACCGACGCACCTAATGCTTTTCTGATCCCTATCTCCTTGGTTCGCCGCTCGGCACTGAAAGCTGAAAGCCCAAAAAGACCCAAGCAGGCCACAAAGACCGTCAGAAGCGAGAAGGTGGAGAACAGCATGCCCAGTCTTCTATCGTTGTCGTAGCTCTCGCTCATCACATCCTCCAAGAAGGAATATTCGAAGGGGACCTCGGGCACGATACGGTTCCAGATCTTCTCGGTACGGGCTATGGTTTCGGAGGTGAAGTCGGGCGGAAGTTTTGCCGCGATCACGCGCCTCTTTTCGGTGGCTGCAAACAGCGCCATGGGCATGATCTGCTCGTGAAAGGGAAGTGCGTGGAAGTCATTCACCACGCCCACCACCTGGTAGGCTCTGTCACGGGAATGGAACTTGAACCCGATGGGCTGGTCTATTTGAAACTCCTCCACTGCCTTCTGGTTGACCAGAATCGACTTGCCGGCATCGGCCGAAGACTCGGTGGAGAAGTTCCTGCCTTCCACCAGCTCGATCCCAAAGGTCGAGAGGTAGTCTGTATCGGCCCGCATGCCGTGCAGAAAGGCAGGGTCTTGATCCAGTTTGTCTTGAGGGCGCAGACCGTACAGGTTATGTCTGGGCTCGCCCGGCGCGCAGTCGGTGACTGTGACGGATGAAGCCAGGCCGCCTCTTAAGATCTCATCCTTTATCAGGTCTTGTTTTTCCGGCGAGACTCCTTCCTCCGCGTCTATCAATATAATGTTCCGGTTATCAAATCCCAGATCGGCTGTCAGCGCGAAGTTGATCTGCTTGTAGACGGCGAAGGTCACACACAGAAGCGCAATGGCGATCACGAATTGAAAGGCGACCAGGACTTTCCTCAAGAAGGATCTGGATCGAGTGCCCAAGATCTCTCCCCTCAGGATGAAGGAGGGCTGGAATCTGGCCAGGACGAACGCGGGGTAGCTTCCGGAAAGCACTCCCACGGCAACGATCATGACGAACATGGCCAAAAACAGCGTTGGGTCACCCAGAATATTAATCTCCAGCGGATGCCTCACAAAAGCCTCCAAGTGCGGCCTGCCCATCTCAAAGAGGGCTATGCCAAACACCATGGCCACCGCGGTCAACAGGATCGATTCGCTCAGGAATTGCTTGACCAGCTGGGATCTTAAGGCGCCCAGCACTTTTCTCACCCCCACCTCCCGGAGACGATGAGAAACACGAGCCGTGGAGAGATTTATGAAGTTGACACAGGCGATCAGCAGAATCAGAAAGGCCACACAGCCGAAAACATAAATGTAAACGGGATCTCCGCTGGGAGGCAGCTCGTAGCTCAAATTGGAGTGCAGGTAGATTCGCTTCAGGGGCTGAAGCTGTAATATGTAATTCTTTGCTTTATCCTCGTCCAGGTTCTGTCTTAGAAGCGCCGGGATCTTCTCCTCGATCTCTGCTGGATCGGCTCCCTCCCGCAGAAGGACGTAGGTATAGTCCTGAAAAAGCTCAGTCCAGGATTGGGTGTCCATGCCGATCTTCTCCAGAGTGGAGTAGGAGACGACGAAATCGGTGCTCAACTGGGTGTTCCGGGGAATCCTCTCGAACACGCCTGTGACCTGTAAATCAAACTCGTCCCTGGCCCGGATGGTTCTGCCTAAGGCGCTTTGATCGCCAAAGTGTAATCTTGCCAACTCCTCGGATATGACCACGGAAAAGGGCGCCTCCAGAGCGGTCTGGGGATTGCCCTCCTTCAAGGGGAAGGTGAATATCCTCAAAAGATCCGGCTCGGCTGCCAGCCCTTCTCTTTCCTCGGAGATGCGGTCATCGATGAATTCTATGGGCACGGTCCATAACCGTCTGATCCTTACTGCGCGCTCCACCTCAGGATACGCCTCCCTTACCGCACCGCCCACCGCCGGCATTATGTTTGCCATAGATACCTGAGCGTTTCCCAGGCTATACATGCCGTCTATTCTGTATATGCGCTCCCTGTTTTGGTGGCAGTTCTCGAAGCTCAGTTCATTGTTTATATACCCGATTATGAGCAGGCACGCGGCCAGGCCAATGGCCAGCCCCAAGACGTTTATGGCGGTATAGAGCTTCTGCCTGGTCAGGCTTCGTATCGCCGACTTCATATAGTTTTTAAACACGTCCGACCTCCTTCTTGCTCACACCGCATTGGCGAGGAGACTGTTAGCAACCGGAAGATGGATTGAAGAGACCGCTTCACACATGGAACTTTTCCCTGATGTTCTCCGTCACGATGTGCCCGTCGAAGAGATTGATAGTTCGCCTGCCGTACTCCGCATATGCGGGTGAGTGGGTCACCATCACTATGGTGGTGCCGGCTTCGTTGAGGGAGCTTAAGAGGCTCATCACCTCATCGCCGTGCTTGGAGTCCAGATTTCCCGTGGGCTCATCGGCAAGAATCAACTTCGGCTCGGCCACCACCGCCCGCGCCACCGCCACTCTCTGCTGCTGGCCACCGGAGACCTGTTGGGGAAAGTGATTCCGACGTGCCATGATCTGCATCTGTTCCAGGACTTCCTCCACTCGCTTTTTCCTCCGGGAGGCTGACACGCCGAGATAGAGCAAGGGCAATTCCACGTTCTCGAAAATGGTCAGCTCGTCGATCAGATTGAAGCTCTGAAAAACGAAGCCGATGCTACCCTTGCGCAGGTTGGCCCTTTTTCTCTCGGAATACTTGGAGACCTCTTCTCCCAGAAGGTGGTACTCGCCCTCGGTGGGATTGTCCAGAAGTCCCAGCAGGTTCAGAAGGGTGGATTTGCCGCATCCGGACGGGCCCATGATGGCCACGAACTCGCCCTCCTTTATCTCCAGGTTGATGCTGGCAAGGGCGGTGGTTTCCACCTCCTCGGTGGTGTAGATCTTCTTCAAATTCACGACTCGAATCATGGAACACTCCTTATCTATCCTTGAATGTGAGTTTATCGAAATCCCCGAAATTATCGTAGGATGAGGTGATCACTTCCTCTCCCGGTTCGAGCCCATCCAGAACCTCGTAAACCTGGGTGTTGTATCTCCCCAATCTGACTTTTCGCTTGGTGGCGAACTTCCCGGACTCATCCAGCACGTATACCCAGTTGCCCCCGGTGTCGTTGTAAAACCCTCCCCTGGCCAGCATCACCGCCTGGGCCAGCTCCCCCAGAGCCAGCCTGATCTGGACGGTTTGTCCCCGGCGAATTCCCCCAGGCTCCGTCTCAACGAACTCCATGTCCACCTGAAACCTCCCATCCTTGACCTCCGGGTATACTTTGGAGGTCACCACCCGGTAGGTCTGACCCGCGATCTTGACCTCGCCTTCCTGGCCGGCGCTGATTCGGGCGATGTAATATTCATCGATGCCGGCGTTGATCTTGAAGCCCTCCAGGACGTCAATCTGACCGAGACGAGTTCCCGCGGCTTTCAGCTGGCCCACCTCGGCGTTGAGCGAGGTGAGATGGCCGGAGATAGGGGCTCTGACCACCAGATTCTCAAGTTTCTGCTTGATGATTTCCATGTTGGCCTGCATCCTGGCGATGGATGCCTCCAGTTGCTCTATCTGTATGGCCCGAAGGGTGGAGTCCTGTCTCTGGGTCTCCACCGTCAGCTCCCTGTTTTTCGTCCAGTACTCATACTCATCCTGCGCCTGCTCGAACTCGTGCTGGGATATGAGCCCCTTCTCCTTTAATCTTACGCACCCCTCGTATTTGCGTTTCGAATCTCTGATCCGGCGGTCGATCTCCAACAGGTCCGCCCGAAGCCTGAGGGTGTTCTGTTCCATGAGAAGCCTGGTGTTGCGCAGATTGTTCATCTGCTCGAAAAGCTGGGCTTCGCGGTACATCACGTCCAGGTGTAGATC
>CAYFQZ010000540.1:0-5754 GCA_964345305.1 uncultured Ignavibacteria bacterium
CAGATCCAAGTTTATGCTTGAAATAGCCGCATAGCCGATATATTATTATAGTCTTGCTAACGAAAGGGATCGTATGCGCCAGAAATAACATTTGTCGCACACCGGGGAACAGCGAGACGAAAACGAAAGGAACAGTTCAAATGCCAATCGACAATCTCCAGTCAATCTTGAAACGAGCCGAGCAAAGGGTCAGGGAGTTTCTGGAAAACTCCAAACAAGGGGGGCGAATTGATCAACAGTCATACCATGACGCCCTGACCAACACACCGCCCAATCTAAAGAAGTGGCTGGAAGACGAAGAGATTGACCGCATCTCATCGAAATTGAAAAAGGGGATTGTTGATGCTGTCGAGCAGGAAAAATGGGAACAACTGGTGAACGCCTTCCGCCAGGGTCTGCGATTCGGCACCGGTGGAATCCGGGGTCTGATGGGCGTGAACAAGGCATCAATAATCAAGCTCAAAGAAGAAGGGGTGGACACAGATATTCTCAAGGGCCCCAATACGATGAACGAAGTGGTGATGCTTCTGGCCTCCGCAGGCGTGGCCCAGTTCGGCAAGAACCAGCCTGAGCCACTGCGGAAGGTGGTGGTAGGTTATGATACGCGGGTACGGGGTCAGGATTTTGCCGCGCTGGTGGCCCAATTGTTCCTGGCTTACGACTACACTGTCTACTTCTTTGACGCACCCTGCGCTTACCCGGAGCTGACCTTTGCCATACCCCACGAGCTGGTCAAAGCGGACGTGGGCGTGTTGATCTCCGCCAGCCATAATGACTACAGGTACAACGGGTACAAGCTCTCCTGTTCAAACGGATCCCAGTTCGATCCAGAGGATCGCGACAAGATGTATAATCAGTATATTAAAAACGCCTCCACCGGAGACATCAAGTTGTGTTCGTTCAAAGACGCAAAGAAAGGCAAATTGTGGTTTTTGGGTGGAGACCAGCCTGTTTCCGATTTTGATTACGCCGGAAAAGAGGATTGTATCATCGACATGCACGAGAGGCATCGCGATCATATAAAGAGCTTTCTGCTCACCGAAGATCTGCCGGGGCGACAAAATTCCGCCCCCGACCCGCTGCACATAGCCTACTGCGCGTTTCACGGGGCCGGCTATCTGGCCGTGCCCAGGCTGTTGCGCGAGGTGGGATTCGTCGATATCAAACCCGTCAACGGGAACAAGAGCAAAATGAGGTTGAACGAACCCGATGGTCTCTTCCCTGCCTTCTGCAGTGAAGCGGGTCGGGAGCAGCAGCCTGATCCGGGAGATCCCAGGGCTGCCGAGACAGCGGTGGCGGCCTTCAAGGAGGATTATCCCGGCGAATTCGACAAGATGGACATCCTGATCGGCACCGACCCGGACGCGGACCGGTGCGGACTCGTGGTGAAGGTGCCGGAGAACCAAAGGCACATTTACGAGGATAAGGACTACCACCTACTTCCTGCCGACGACATGTGGACCTTGGTCATCTGGTACAGGCTGCACAGAGAGATCGAGAAATTCGGACAGGTCAGGGATGCAGATAAGAAATTCCTGACTTTATCGCACACCACCTCCGACAGCATCACCTCCGTGGCCCGCAAATATGGAGTAGGGGTGCTCAAGGGCTGGGTCGGATTCGCTGCACTGGCCGCGGGCACACGCGACGTCTGGGAGGGCAAGGCTGGAGATTTCGTAGGTCTGGTGGAGGGACGAAACCAGAAATATAAGGAAGTATGTCATCCTTTCGTCTGCACCAGCCTGGGGCTGGATAATGGTAAACGTTCGATCAACATCGCCACTCTGGAGCAAAGTAACGGATTTTCCCTTTTGGGCGGTCCACCTAAAGACGCCAGGTCCCTGGGAGAGGGCGGTCACGTCCGCGATAAGGACGGCACCTTCGCAGCGTTGTTGCTAGCCGAGATAGCTGCCTGGGCCAAAGAGCAGGGTCTCACCCTGATCGAGGTTCTGGATAGACACATATATCTTGATCCTGACATCGGTCTTTTCGCCACCTTCTACGAACCCGATCCTCTGGACGGGGAGTACCCCGGCATCGAAGGCGACCGTCTCAAGAAGAACATCCTGCGCAGGGCCCTGGGCTATCATCAACTTGCAATGGCAGGAGACCTGGAGATAGGCGGGCTTCAGGTTAAGTCTGCCGCAATTTATCGTACCGGCAAGTACGACAGGATCTACCCTCCTACGTATGAGTACCAATTCCCGGATGAAGGGGTGAGGCTCTTCTTCGATGATGAGAAGCTTCAACATTTGACCATACGACCTTCAGGTACGACGAATTCATTGCGATTCCACATCCAGCTTCACGCCTATCCCACAGAGCAAAACCTGCTGGCCACAAAGGCCGAGATCAAGGTCAAAGGTCGCCAGATCATGAATAGACTCCGCGAAATGCTGCAAGCACCCAGGCAATAGCCCCCGGAACGGGATACAAAACCGGGGGGCTATCTGGATACATCGCCAGCACTTTTGCTCGGTCGGCTTTCGGCTCCCCTGTCCATAAGGCACACACTGGCCGAATCTGCCAAGGGCCCGAAGGGCTTTTTCAAGGCGATCTGTAAAAAGTTTTTGACTTCTTTGAGCAAGCCATTATATTGGGCGATCGAACCGTACGGTCTTTTGAATTCGGAGATCAGCAAAGTCAATAGGTTCAATTCCGGAGGAAAGAAATGACCTTGAAGTTGCCCCGGCTCATGCCCAAGCAGGAGAAATTCTTCGATCTGTTGGAGAGTTCGGCCAAGAATCTGCTAAGGGGGGCTGAAGCCCTGAAGGATCTGGTTCATAATTACGAGCAAGTGGAGAAGAAGGTCGAAGACATTAAGAAGATCGAGCACGAGGGCGACGGTATCATTCACGACATCATGGACAGATTGGACAAGACGTTCATCACACCCATAGACAGAGAGGACATTCATATTTTGGCCTCCGAGCTGGATGATGTTCTGGATGCGATTGAGGGCATCTCCAGCCGCCTGTACAACTTCAAGATCCCAAAGCCTACCCCCGAGTGTATTCGTCTGGTTGACATTATTTATCGCGGGGTGGTGCAGATCGAGAAGGCCGTCTCCGATTTGGAGCACTTCGACAACCTCCGTCCGTTTTGCATCGAGATAAACAGCCTGGAGAACGAGGCTGACCAGATTTCCCAGCAGATGATCGGACAGCTATTGGATGAGGAACCGGACTGGCGGGTGGCCATAAAATGGAAGGAGATCTATGGCCGGCTGGAAACTGCGGCTGATCACGGCGAGAACATCGCCAACGTGATAGAGAGCATAGTGGTGAAAAGTGCTTGATCTTATACTGCTTCTTGCCATCATCCTAGCGGCTTTAGTATACGATTTCTTCAACGGCTTCAACGACTGCGCCAACGCTATAGCCACCACCGTCTCCACCCGAGCGCTCTCGCCGCGGCATGCCATCATCCTGGCCCGAACCCTTAATTTCCTGGGAGCCTTAAGTCATACCGCGGTGGCGGCCACCATTGGCAAAGGGGTCATTGACCCGAAGTTAGTGGACCTGCCTTTAGTTCTGATGGCTTTGATCGGAGCCAGCGCCTGGACTGCATTTGCAAGCTTCTCCGGCATCCCGGTGAGCGTGTCCCACTCCCTGGTGGGCGGGCTCTTGGGGGCGGGCATCGTTGCGGCGGGTCTCAAGATTGTAGTGATGCAGGGTATCAAGAAGATCACCATTGCCATGTTGGTCTCGCCCATTCTCGGGTTCCTGTGCAGTTTACTTCTCATAGTGGCCCTATCCTGGCTTTTCAAGAACTCAAGTCCCAGAAAACTAAACCACCATTTCAGACGGCTTCAGATACTTTCGGCTGCCTGGATGTCGTTCTCTCACGGGATGAATGACGCACAAAATGCCATGGGGATCATCACCATGGCGCTGGTAAGCTATGGAGCACTGACCACTTTCAAAGTCCCTCTATGGGTCATGATTGCCTGTGCCACCGCTATGGGGTTGGGCACTAGCATGGGGGGATGGAAGGTGATCAGAACCATGGGAAGTAAGGTGTTCAAGTTGAAGCCGGTGCACGGATTCTCTGCGGAGACTTCGGCGGCGGCGGTCATCGCGAGCATGTCACTTATCGGGACTCCGATTAGCACCACTCACGTGATCTCCACGGCCATCATGGGGGCCGGCTCTTCACAGGGGCTATCCGCGGTCAGGTGGGGTATAGTGAAGAACATAGTCATTGCCTGGATCGTCACTATTCCCGCCTCGGCGGCGGTGGCGGGTCTGCTTTATTTAGTCTTCAGAACCTTCTCTTGAACTGCCCCCCAGGAAATAAAAAAAGCGGGAGACGGGGCTCGAACCCTTTGGGAGCCTGAACGGAAGCTGCTGATGGATGGGCTATTACGAACGCCAGTATAGAGTTGCCGATTTCGTGATAGCCCATCCAAACTCAACAAAGCCCACCTAAACCCAAGCCGATTTGAAACAAAATTGAAACAGGGCCACGGCGAGCAACGACTGCGTGTCGGCACTGACCTCAAGGAATCATTTGCGGGATGTCAAGGCCGGGGACACCCATCGCCTACCCGGGTCTTCCTAGAATCAGAATGCCCGACTGAGAATTTGAAAGAAGTATTGTCCCCGTACTGAACCACCGACCCCCCGGCCCCTTGCTCAGATCAAATAGGGAGGTCAAACGAGGGCCACCGGATGCAAAACGGATACATTCCGCATCTAGTGGCCCTTGTGGTGTGGTCGCGATGCGGTCTCTAGTCACGGGGCTCCGGGGTGTAAAACACTCTCGCTTTTGCCTTGACGCCCTGAGGGAAGCCGGTGGTGTTATGCAGCTTCATGAACCTGGCCGGGTCCTCCAGAGGCATCAGGATAACACCGTTGTTGGTCAGTGTGCTGTCCACCCACATCTGAACGATGTCGGTTATGTCCGCACGGGTCAACCTGTCTGTTGATTTGCGAATCACACAGGAAGAGTATATGGTGTCTATATAGTCTCCTCCTGCGTTGCTCCACCCAGAAGACCAGGAAAGATTGGCAGACTCCCAGCTTCTGGTCAACGGGAACACGCCCATCAGACAGATGTAACTGTTGCCGGTATCCGGAGTAGCGGTGAAGCGCAGCTCCGCGTAATCGATGAAGGCTCCGTCCAGTTGCTCAGGCAGATCGAACTTGAACAGAAGCCTGCCATAGTCTGAGCCCTGGTTGGGACTGAGAGTCCCGACCTGGCTGACCGAACTCTCCCAGTAAGCAGAGTTGGCTGGCCCGCAGAACACCAGCACAAACAGAATCATCAAACAAGTCATCTTGGCTTTCATCTTGGTTCCCTCTCTTTGCCTTTCTCTATATATCATCCCACATCATTCATGACGGCACTCTACCGCATCAGGATCATCCGCTTGGCCGCCTCAAACTCGCCTGCTTGCAGCCAGAAGAAGTAAATGCCGGATGCCACTTCGTTCTCCTCACTGTCCGTCCCGTCCCAGAAAAGCGTCTTGCTTCCAGCCTCCTGATGCTCATCCACCAGAGTCTTCACCTTCTGGCCCAGAATGTTATATATGGCCAGTCTCACATGCCCCGCCTCAGGCAGGCTGTATTGAATCACCGTCTGAGGATTGAAGGGATTGGGATAGTTCTGAGAAAGCGAGAAAGACGGTGGAAGTGGTCCTCTCTCCTGCTCAGAGTTGGCGACCAACTTCTGCTGTTGACACGGATCGAACTCGTAATCAGAAGGGGGAAGATCGGAGCACTGGCTCGACCAGTAAGCGTTAGGGGGACA
>CAYFQZ010000541.1:0-4969 GCA_964345305.1 uncultured Ignavibacteria bacterium
ACCAATCCTCCCGGATCATTGGTGGTTCTTTGAATTGCTCCGCAGTCTTTCCGACGATTCCGGTCAGTCCGAGCCGGGGGTGGCCAGTGGCTTGACGATGCCACGGGCCGCCGGTCGGAAAGGGCTCAACTCAAGCAACTTTTTTGCTTTGATCTTTCGTAGATAAAAGGTATATTATTGGGCCCGTGAGTCACACTGTTCCAAGTCGGGCCATCACGTGTCAGCTTACCGCCGAATATGGACGTTAATTCGATACTCTCACCGATCAGAGAAGACCTGGCTCTGTTCGACCGGAAGCTGAAGGAGAACCTTCGGTCCAATTCGGTTCTTATCACGCAAGTGGCGGGGCATCTGGTCGACCGCAAGGGCAAACGGCTAAGACCGGCAATGGTATTCCTCTCTTACGGCGCCTGCAGCAACTCCGGGGGTAGATCTGCATCGGATCCCAGGGTGATGAACGTGGCGCTGGCGATAGAATGTATACACACCGCCACTCTTCTTCACGACGACGTGGTCGATCAATCCAAAGTCAGAAGGGGGCAGATATCGGTGAACCACAAATGGAGCAATATGATCTCGGTATTGATGGGCGACTTCCTTCTGGCCAAAGCCCTGCGGCTGATCGTGGAGACCAGATCCCCCTCTTTGCTCTCCACCATCTCCAGGGCGACGGAAAACTTGAGCATCGGAGAGATGAACGAGGCTCACGAGAGCCACAACTTCGACCTGGATGAGAAGACCTATCTGCAGATCATTTCCGAGAAGACCGCGTCACTTTTCACCGCATCCTGCGAATCCGGGGCCGTGGCAGCTGGCGCGAGCGGCGGCGCACGGCAGAAACTGAAGGAGTACGGCGAAAACCTGGGGATGGCCTTTCAGATAACCGACGACCTTCTGGACTGGGTAGGTGAGACGCGGAAAACCGGCAAAGGTTTGGGCAACGACCTAAAGGAGGGAAAGATCACCTTGCCGCTGATACATACCCTGAGACAGTGTGATTCGGCCTCCCGAAGCAGTATCCTGAAGCTCGTACAAAACGATTTCAACAGTGGGGATTTCCACAAGATCTTATCGATGATGAAAGGCAACGGCGGCATGGAGTACGCCCGCCGGAAGGCCAACTCCTTCGGAGAAAAGGCACTTGACCACCTCTCGGGACTCAAGGATTCAAACTACAAGAGAGCCCTGCAGAATCTGGTCAGTTTCGTAATCGAAAGGGAAAGGTAGAATCCGCGTTCCGGTCCTGCTCCGAACTCCGCCCGGTTCTCAGCTGCGGCCGTCTCCACTACGTTCTCGGCTGACGTCGCGCGACGGCATCTCTCAACGTTCTTCTGTTTCGTTTCCAAAACGTAAGCCTCCGCCGCTGCGTATGTTTGTATAAGTCTCTAGCAAGAGGTGAAGTCCGTTGCTTGGAATCAGCGACTTGCTGTTGAACCTTCAGGAGAAGAATCTGGTCGTGGTGATCGGCCTGTTCCTTCTGGCTCTGGCCCTGGCCGTGTGGGGCTACCGCCGTACCTTCCCACCGCTGGGCAAGAAAAGGAAAGTTCTGCTTATAGGTCTGAGGATCGCAGCCTTGTTCTCGATCTTCTTGGTCCTCGCCGAGCCGGTTCTGACCATCGCCACCAAACGTACACTAAGGCCGGTGGTAGCTCTGCTTCTCGATAGTTCCAGAAGCATGAATCTCGCCGGGACGGCCGGCAGGAGGATGGCAGAGCTGGAGAATCTGCTGAAAAACGGTGTCTTTGACGATATCGCGTCGCAAGCCCAATTGGCGGTTTTCGCCTTTGCTGATTCTCTCACCCCTTTGATCTCGAAAGATCGACTGCCCGATTCGCTGGGGAACGCCACATCCATAGGTGAAGCCATAAAGCTAGCCCGAGAGGAACTAAAAGGGGAGCACCTGGTGGGCATGGTTATCCTGAGCGATGGAGCGAATAACCTAGGTGAGGATCCGTCGGTGGCTGCCAGATCGGTCGGCACTTCGATCTATACCTGCGGCGTAGGCGGGTATGTGCCCCCCCGGGACCTCTCCATAGACAGAGTGGTCTACGCCGATATCGGGTATGTCGGAGACCAGATGCCGATTGAAGTGAATATCTCTCAGACGGGTCTCGATCAGCTCAAGATACCGGTCTTTATAAAGGAGAAGAAAACCACGTTGGCTCAGCAAAACGTTACGCTGGCCAGGTCTGGAGCCACCCAGACCTTGAGTCTTTCCATCACACCGGAGGAGGCCGGACTGCACCAGTATCAGCTGAGCATCCCCGTACAGAGCGGCGAATCGGTCGAGGAGAATAATCAGCGCAGCTTCGCCGTCAAGGTGCTGAAGAGCAAAATCGAGACACTTCTGATATCTGGAAGTCTGAATTGGGAATATACCTTCCTGAAAAGGGCCCTGGAAAAGGATAAGAACGTCCGGTTGGAGACCGTAGTTTACGGGAGCAATGGTCGGCCGGTGCTGGGCCGATTCCCCCAAGGGGAAGAGCCGCTGACCTCCTTTGATATTCTGATTTTCGTTGATCCGCTGGCGTTCGTTCTGCGCGACCACAAGGACGAAATAAAGGACTTCGTCTTCGCCAACGGCGGCTCAGCTCTTTTTATCCTGGGCAAGGAGTTTATGGATACCCATGGCTTTTTGGAGATCGCAGACCTTTTGCCTTTCGATCCGGCGGGAAGGAGCCTCACCTTTTCCACTGCCAGCGTCAGCCTGAAGCTCACCGAGGAAGGAAAGCTGCATCCGGTGACCCGGCTGGCAGGCAATCTTGAGGAGAATGCCGAGATATGGTCCGATCTTCCTCCATTTTTAGGGGTCGTGCAGTTGGGCCCAATCACCCAAGATGCCACAGACTTGGCCCACTTCGAAGATCCCAAGCACGCGGACCGCACCTCGTCCGGGATAGCAGTCCGGAATTACGGAAAAGGCAAAGTGATGGCCATCACCGTGACGCCCTTCTGGAGATGGGACTTCCTCATGTGGGGGATAGGAAAGGACAACCAGGTTTATCAGACATTCTGGAACAATTGCGTCAGATGGCTGGTGATCAGAGAGGACATGGATCTGGTCAATGTCTATACCGACAGGAAGATATACATGGGGGGCGAGAGGATAACCTTTACCGCCAAGATCTTCGATCAGAATTACCAGAAGATCAGGGACGCCTCGGTGATTGTCAACATAAAGGGAGAGACCCTGCTTGATTCGGAACTGGTCAATCTGAGTGTGACCGAGACCGGCGACTACACCGCCACGTTGAGGGCTTTTCCGCCGGGCAGATACGCTTTCGAAGGAGAAGTCTTCCGGGATGGGGAGAGAATAGGGGTCAAAAGAGGCGAATTCCTGGTTGAGCAGTACACCGTGGAGGATTCCGATCTGAAGACGGATTTCGAGCTCTTGGAAAGAATAGCCGAGGCCTCCGGGGGCAAGTACTACCAACAGGAGGAAATCGGAAATTTGTTGGAGGATCTGAGCCTGGCGGAAAAAGAGGAGCAAAAGAAAAGCGAGATTCAACTCTGGAATCATCCTCTTCTCCTGGCCATCTTTGTCCTGTGCCTGTCCGTCGAATGGGCCATAAGAAAGAGATCGCAGCTTCTTTAGAAATCGGCGGGCCGAGTGAATCCTGGCCTTGCGCTTAGGGGATCAGTTTGCCGGGCCCGCCTAAGAAAGAAAAACCGACCCGCGCTCAAGGCAGGAAGTGCGGAGCAGCCCTCCGATTTTTTTCACTTGCTAATCGTTCTCTTTCGGTTAGATTATCCCCCAGAAGTGAAACCGTCCATAATCCTGAAGGAGGACATGTAAGATGCCGGCGATCATAGGATGTCATGCTCGCGAGATATTGGATTCCCGTGGAAACCCCACCGTTGAAGTAGACGTGATGCTGGAAGACGGATCCCTTGGAAGAGCAGCGGTACCTTCGGGCGCCTCCACCGGAGAGCACGAGGCTCTTGAATTGAGAGACAAGGATACGAATCGCTATCTGGGAAAGGGCGTAGCCAAAGCGGTGAAAAACGTGAATGACCGCATAGCCCCGAAATTCACGGAAGAAGAGTATGATGCTCTGGATCAGGTTGCCCTGGACAGGTTCCTGATCGAGCTGGATGGCACAGAGGATAAGAGCAATCTGGGGGCCAACGCCATCCTGGGCGTATCTCTCGCCGTCTGCAAGGCAGCCGCATTCTACTGCGACCTACCGTTGTACCAGTATATCGGCGGGGTCAACGCCAAAGTCCTTCCGATCCCGCAGATGAACATCCTTAACGGCGGATCACACGCGGACAACAACGTGGACCTGCAGGAGTTCATGATCATGCCGGTGGGTGCGCCCAATTTCAAAGAGGCTTTGAGGATGGGCGCCGAGATATTTCACAATTTGAAGAGCGTGCTGAAAAAGAGAAACTACAACACCGCAGTGGGCGATGAGGGTGGATTCGCTCCGAATCTTCAGTCAAACGAAGAGGCACTGCAGGTGGTCATACAAGGGATTGAGAAGGCTGGATACAAGCCAGGTGAGCAAGTACTTCTGGCTCTTGATCCGGCCGCCTCCGAGTTCTATGACAAAGCAGCAAAGGTCTACAATCTCAAGGCAGAGAACAAGAAGCTCAGCTCGGATGAGATGATTGACTTTTACGAAGGTCTGGTCAATAAGTATCCTATCATTTCCATCGAAGACGGTCTGGCTCAAGACGACTGGGATGGTTGGGTGAAGATGACTGAGAGATTGGGTAAGAAAATCCAGATCGTCGGAGATGACCTGTACGTCACCAGCATAAAAAGGCTGGCAAAGGGCATCCAGAAGAAGGCCACCAATTCGATTTTAATAAAGCTAAACCAGATCGGAACGCTGACCGAGACCCTGGACGCTATGGAGATGGCCAGGAAGGCGGGCTTTACTGCCGTGGTGTCTCAGAGGTCCGGCGAGACCGAGGATACCACGATAGCCGACGTGGTAGTGGCAACCAACGCCGGGCAGAT
>CAYFQZ010000542.1:0-3725 GCA_964345305.1 uncultured Ignavibacteria bacterium
GCGGCAGAAGTTAAGCAACTTCAGCCGCTCCTCGAGGTTTCGGCTCTGAAGAGAGATGGCCTGGAAGAGTTGAAAGAGTCGATCGTCTCCGCTTCGCGGTTGTCACGGAAGGATCAAACGCAGGGAGTCGTGCTCTCAAGTGTCAGACATAAGAATGCATTGACCAGAGCGAAGAAAAGCTTGTTCCTGGCGAAGAACAGCCTGGAGAAGGAGATGAGTCCGGAGTTCGTGGTGCTGGATGTGAGAGCTGCACTGGATGCCGTGGGTGAGGTTGTGGGGAAGACGGTCACCGACGATATCTTGAACAAGATTTTCTCTGAATTCTGCATAGGGAAATGATCAGCTGGGCGAGACGAGTCATAGGGTCAGCGGAACGGTAATAGCAAGAGGGCGAACCCAAAAGGTTCGCCCTTGGTATTGTATGCCTTCGAAATGGGCACAGAGTGGCACCACCGGAGGCTGTCAATCATCGAAGTATGATCAGACCGGCGCCATTTCCGGCTCTTTGACGCTGATGGTAACCATCAACTTTCCCCGTACCTTCCTTCCCACGATGCTGGCCTCCGACTGAAAATGCTTGACCGCTCCCTCAAGCATCCCCAGGAAGAAATCATCCATTTTTCTACCCGAGGAGTATCTTATCTCGAATTGGTCCGGCGACGCTTCTCTGAAATCCAGCCTGGGAGGAGTTCCCAGACCGTCGTTGCTGATGTGGTGGTGAATTCTGTTAACCGCGGTGATCAACTCGCCCAGGCTCCCGACGTCGCTAGCGTAGTCGCTGAAGATATCCATAAAGTAGGCGAACGCTTCACGTCCGAAGTCTCTCCACAGCGAGGAAAGCTCTGTGTCGGTTCGCTTGCTCAAAGCCTGCATCAGCGCGGGAAGATCGTCGTCCGGGTACCAGGTCAGCTCGGCAAAAACGTAGGTGTTGAAACGTGCCTCCCGGCAAAGCTCGGTGAAGGAAATCTGGGGATATCGCTTATCGATGAAGCGAGCCAGGCTATTAAACATGGCGCCATTCATGGATGCCCCTCCTTTTGGCATTTATGTTACAGAAAAGAGAGTTCTCCTTCGTTAACAGATGTCTTTATCGTCTTTGCCGTGCTCCCCTTAAGCGGCCGGGTGAAAGTTGCTTTACTTTTATACAGCGTTCTACTATATTTTGGCTGTCTTCGTAAGTCGCGATTGTCGCAGGTCGAGTGTTGTTGAGGCGACCGATTAATCAATCACAGGGGGTGAGTTATGAGGCTTAGCAGATCCCTGTTGGCCTTGACATCGATCTGTCTTGCTCTGGCCGCCAATTCCTATGGCGCGTATGCCGGGCAGGTGATGGACCTATACCATCAGATCAAGAACCTCTCGCTGGATGAGCAGACGGCAGCCAGAGTGGAGAACCTGGTTCTGAAGCGGGACGTGGCGGTCTTTCGGCTCAACAGCGGGAAATTGTGTTTTCTAGAGCCGGTGGAGGGAAGGATCACCGGGGCTGTCTTCGTAGGTGATGGCGTGTTTGAGTTTTCACCACCCACCGAGATCGAGCGGTATCAACTGAAGAAGTTCACGGATCAAGAACACTTGGTCGAGGGGTTCGAGGAATTATATCTGGCGTTCTCAGACACCACGCCTACGGAGCTGGAGAGGGGGGCGGACCTCTCGAGGGGCGAGATGATAGGCAGGTTCGAATCAATGAGGCAGGATTGTCCCAAACGTCTTCTGGACAAGACCGGCAGAAACCCGTGGTTTCGAATTCTGGCGGATATCATAGCAGATTCTTCCTTCAGGGAAAGCCACCCGGAACGGAGCGACCGGTTTTTCTATGCAGAGGTCAACACCAACAATCTGGGGCGTCTGTTCCTCACGTTCGATCCCAAGTTGGTGGAGGAGGTCACCTTAGAAAAACCTACCGGACACATGGAAAGGCCCAAGTGTGACCTGATCTGCTCTTTCCACATGGAGGATGACTACGCCCGGAACCCAGAGGGAATCTACACGCCGATTCCCCGCGAGAACAAAGATGAGATCAGGGTCAGTCACTATAAGATTGACGTGGATATAGACCAACAGGAGCGTTTGACAGCGGTCGCGGAGGTGCAGTATGAGTGTTTACTGGGTGGAACAAGATTAATCGATTTCCAGTTGACCACCAAACTGGCTGACAATATCGAGGAGATAAAGGACGCGGACGGGTCGCCAGCTGTATTCTTCTGGGAGAAGGACCAGCCTCTAACCACGGTCGTGCTTCCCGAACCTACCCGCCCGGGCGAAAAGAGAAAGCTGGTATTCAAGTACGGGGGTAACATCATCGACCAGAACTGGTACGGTGATTTCTACATAAAGTCCACAACGTCCTGGTATCCACGATATGGGTTTCTCAAAGCTGCCACCTTCGACCTGACTTTCAAATGCCCCAAGGCCCACGAATTCATATCCATCGGGAAAAAAGCCCAGGAGCGGATCGAGGGGGATTGCCTTCTCACCCGCTGGGTGGAGGATCAACCAGTGCGTTGGACCTCGTTTAACTACGGTAAATTCAAGATCCATGAGCTGGAGCACCCCGGGGTTCCTCCCGTTGCTCTGTACTACACGGAAGACACCGACAAGCAATTCACAGCGGACTGGAATCGCTTCCAGGCTCAATTTGAGGGCACGGACATTCTTCTTCTGGGCTCCAAGAGCAAGGAGAACATCTGCGCCGACCTGGTAAACAGTCTGAATTTCTTTCAGAGCGTTTACGGAGAGTGTCCTTTTCCCACGATTGCTGCTGCTGAGATATTGGGGTCTCTCGGTATGGGACTTCCGGGACTTGTATACCTAAGCTGGGGAACCTTTTTGGAGGAGGGCGGGATTCCAGAGACCGAATTTGGCCAGGTGTCGTTCCGGGCTCACGAGGTCTCGCACCAGTGGTGGGGAAACTCCGTCGGATGTGAATCGTATCACGACCTGTGGTTGAGCGAAGGGTTCGCCGAGTATTCGGGAGCCTGGTTTGCTCAGATGTCGACGAACAACAACGAGGCCTTTTTTGAGGAGCTGGAGGAATGGCGGAAGGACATTATGGGTAAGGGACACAGGTGGTCGGAGGGATCAAAGGCCGGTCCAATTTGGCTTGGAAGCCGCCTCAATTCATCAAAGTCACGTGATTACTCGACCCTGGTCTACAAAAAGGGAGCATACATACTGCACATGCTCAGAAATATGATGATGGACTTCGACTCCGGAAGCGATGACCGATTCAGAGAAATGATCGGTGAGTTCGCCCGGACCTACGCGGGTAAGGACGCAACCACCGAGGATTTCAAGGCAGTGGTGGAAAAGCACACAGAAGAGGATATGGACTGGTTCTTCGAGCAATGGGTCTACGGAGTGCAAATACCCAAATACGTTTTCTCATACAGCACGGAGAAGGTAGCCGAGAAGTATGTGGTGAGCTGTGAGGTCAACCAGGAAAATGTGTCTGAGGATTTCAAGATGTGGGTTCCGGTGCTTCTGGATTTTGGTGGGGAGATGTACGCGGTCCTGCGATTGTGGGTTGACAAACCTCATAATAAGTATAAATTGCCGAAAGCGCCGCTTGCGCCCAGGAAGGTAGTGTTGAACCCGTTTCATGCTGTTCTGTGCGAGGTCAAGAATAAGTAAAGAGGCAGCTGCATTCGATGCACCACCCCGACTCGCAGTCTGGGAGTGAGAGGGTGATGCATGAGCGTGTTTGAAACCCTTCGCTCCAGAGGGAC
>CAYFQZ010000543.1:0-3224 GCA_964345305.1 uncultured Ignavibacteria bacterium
ATGAGGACGAGATCGTAGGGTTTGCGATTGATTGCGTCGGCAGCGAGTTTTCCATTTTCGACCGCATCCACCGAGTACCCGGCTCTCTTCAGGAGAGCTACAGCCAGTTTCTGGTTCATGGGATTATCCTCGGCCAGGAGTATGCTAGTCCTCCTGCGTCTTTGCTCGGCCACGGTGTGACGGGTGACTATTCCGGCCGGCTTCCCGGCATGCGCTGTGTCTTTCCGGCTCAAGACTGTGATGATGGTGTCAAAAAGCTGTGATTGTTTGATGGGTTTGAGCAGATACCCGGCACAGCCCAAAAGCTCCAGCCGCGCCACGTCCCCTCGCACGCCCAGCGAGGTGAGCACAACCACGGTCACGTTCTTGATTTCCGGATCGTCCTTGATGGCGCGCAAGGTCTCCTCGCCGTCCATGCCTGGCATCTGCATGTCCAGAAAAACCAGATCGAACAGTTTCTCCTGGTGTGCTGCCCTTTTAAGCGCCCGGATCGCCACATCTCCGCTTTCCGCCGTCTCGGCGGAGCACCCGAAAGACCCCAGCATCTTGGCCAATATGGTTCGATTAGTCTTGCTGTCGTCGACCACCAGCATTCTCATGCCGCGGACGTCCGGAGGAACCAGCGGAGCTTCCTCCTCCAAATCCTTCTGTTTCTGAAGACTGACCCTAAACCAGAAGCGACTGCCCTGGCTCGGTTCGCTTTCTACGCCGATCCGTCCTCCCATCAGCTCGACCAAGCGTCTACAAATGGACAATCCCAGACCGGTGCCTCCGTGTTTGCGGGTGGTGGAGCCGTCTGCCTGAGTGAAGCTTTCGAATATCTTTTCCAGTTGGCCGTTGGGGATGCCCACCCCGGTATCCGTTACCGAAAAGATCAGTGACACCGCGTCTTCGGTCTCGTCCTCCAGTTCGACTGCGATTACGACCTCCCCCTTTTCGGTGAACTTGATGGCATTTCCCACGAGATTCATCAACACCTGCCTGAGTCGACCCGGGTCGCCGCGCAACAGTGAGGGAACCTGGTGGTGAATCATACAGGCCAGCTCAAGACCTTTGTCGGAAGCCCTTCGGGCCAAGGTGTCGGCCACTCCCTCCACGGCAACGCGCAGGTCGAAATCGATGGTCTCGAATTCGACCTTGTCCGCCTCTATCTTGGAGAGGTCCAGGATGTCGTTCAGAAGCTCCAGCAGTGCGCGCGCACTTTGCTTGACTGTGGTCAGGTAGTCGCGTTGCTCGCCGGTCAGTTGGGTCTCCAGAGTTATGTCGGTCATTCCGATGACGGCATTCATGGGAGTACGTATCTCATGACTCATGTTGGCCAAAAATTCACTCTTTAGGCGGTTAGCTTCTTCCGCCTGATCCTTAGCTCTTTTGAGCACCTGCTCGGCCCGTTTACGTTCGGTGATGTCCTTGGTGGTGGCTATGAAGGCACTGGGATTCCCGTCAGCGTCCTTAATCAGGGCAGCATTCAATTCGGCTACAAACTGAGTTCCGTCCTTAGTCAAGAATGCGTATTCTAAGTCCCTCACCACCTCCTCCTGCAACGTCTCTTCGAGCTTCTTGCTTGCCCTCTCGCGATCCTCTGGAGCGATAAGCTCAAAAGAACTTTTTCCCAACAACTGCTCCGGATGACTGTAACCGTGAAGCTCCACAGCCCGTTGTGATACATAAGTGATCGTTCCCTCTAGGTCGGTTACGGTCACGGCGTCTGGAGAGGTCTTCACCAAGGTTCTGTACATCTCTTCCGAGCTTTTCAGCTTTTCCTCCGCTCGCTTTCTTTCGGTGACGTCGCGGACAACGCTCTGGATAACCTTTTTGCCTCCGATCTCAAACAAGCTTGACGAGACCTCGGCAGGAAATACCTCTCCATTCTTCTTCTTGAAGTTGATCTCGAAACTGACGATTCCATCTTTGGAGACGGTATCAAATGCCCATCTGGATTTTGGGAGATCCTCCTGTGGATGAAGTTGCGGGATCTTGAGAGACGTGATTTCACCTTTGGAGTATCCAAACAGATCCAACACTTTCTGGTTGACGTCTATGATGTTGCCCTCCGGGTCGTGAATGAATATTGCGTCGTTGGAGCAGTGGAAGAGCTTGCTGTACTTTTCCTCGCTCTCCCGCAACGCCTCCTCGGCGAGCTTGCGCTCGGTGATGTCGATAAAAGCTGCCTGCAGGGCCGGTCTACCCTGGTATTCGACCACGGCGCCATACATCTCGATCCAGCGCAACGAACCATCCTTGCGGTGAATGCGGTATTCGTGTCGGGGCGATACCGGTTTATCAGATAGGCGATCCTGGAACCTTTTCCAGGCTGCGGACCGGTCTTCCGTATGCACTATCGGTTTCACTTGCTCGGCAGTGAGTGACAGCAGTTCTTCAACGCTGTATCCGGTGATCTCCGCCGCGGCCGTGTTGGCGAAGAGGACACGGTGGTCCTGGATAACTGCCAACCCCTGCAGTGACTTCTCCACCAGCGTCCGATGTTTCTTTTCGCTTTCCCGGAGCGCCTCCTCCATTCTCTTGCGCTGGGTGATGTCCGTGATGATGATTCCGAGCCCACTTCCCACCCTGAAAGCTCTCAAAGCCAAACGGGCATTCCCCAGTTTGGGATGAAGTGTCAGATCGTCGACGAAAAAGGGTTTACCGGTTCTGATCACCTTCTTGTATTCAGCATACCTTCCCGACTGCCGGACATCGGGTGAGACTTCTGTTATGTTCTTTCCGATCAGATTTGCTCTTTCCAGCCCCAGCATGTGTGCACCGGCCTCATTGCAGTCAGCGAAATCGAGGTCAGAATTAAGAATATAGAACCCCTCGGTGGCCGAGTCCATGAAGCTGCGGAGTTTCTCCTCGCTCTCCCGCAGGGCCTTCTCCGCCCGCTTCTGTTCGGTGATGTCCCGAACCACTCCATTGATGCGATCTAGTTCACCGGTTGGGCCGAACTCTATGTCCTTGCGGTCGCTGACCCAAATGGTTTGCCCGTCTTTTCTAATCACGCGGTATTCGGTGGAAAACGGGCCGGCGCCAGGCCCCTTTTGGATGTGAGCCTCCACGGCACGGGACACTCTCTCTGCATCATCCGGGTGGGTGATGCTGTGGATTAGGCTGGAAGGGTCTATCTTGGCCTCCTTCAGGGAATAGCCGGTCTGTAGCTCGAATGAGGGCGAGATGAAGTCATAGCGATTGTTTGCCGGATCATATCTGTAAATCACATCAGTGAT
>CAYFQZ010000544.1:0-34589 GCA_964345305.1 uncultured Ignavibacteria bacterium
ATCAGGCGAACAGAAGCTCCCTTGCTCAGGCTGTCAGCATCACAGCTTTCAGCTGAAGTGGGGTTGGAGCAGCAAGCCTTCGGGGCCAGCTAAGCCATCTCACCGCCGGTTATTGAACGATTCACTAATAGAATAATCTACTCCTCCACGACAAGCAAGTACTTTCTTGGCTAACTGCAGGGTTCACGATAAGACCGAAAGCGATCCAAGCCTCGATGAGCCCGTCTGCCTGTCGAAGCTCATTAGCGTATGAGTCCGATAATCGGAGCGGTAGGCTTGGAGAATTCGTCGCTGTGCGGTCGGCGCAGCCAGACCGGCTTGAGGTATTGCATATTCGGCAACCAGGCCTGTCATTCGGGCGGGGTCAATGGAGTTTGCTGCTCGGCGCCTTAGCGTTGAGAATGAAAAAAGGATAACGAGTCCTCTTGGTTTCTGTCTCGGCGGATTGGCTAAATGAAAAGCCCTTCTCCTTTAGGAAAAGGGCTTTCTAAACTTGGACAATAGCCAACAGCCGGTGGGCTAACGGGGTGCAGGTCCCCCCTTGTATAGGTAGTTGAGCAGATAAATCGCATCGGATAAGTTTACTTCTCCATCCTGGGTTATGTCTCCCCTTTCTATCGGGTCCGGGGCGGGTCCATTCTTGAACAAGTAATTGAGCACGAAAACCGCGTCACCAACGTCCACCAGTTGGTCGCCGTTAACGTCTCCAGCCAACCAGGACGTGGATCGGGGGCCGACACTGACATCATCGATGTAGAAGCCTTCGCCATCGTGGGTGTAATCATCATCGCTGGTGAAACCGAACCTTACCCGTACGCTCGTACCGGGAGGGATATCCGAGAGATCGTAGCTGTACTCCAGCCAGTCGTTGCCGGTGTTAAGAACTGAATCCAGTGCGCCTCCGGTCCCGATGAAGTCAATAGTATCCGGCAGTCCGGTCGACTCGTGCACAATTTGTACGTGGACCCCGTCCACCCCGTAGTTGGTTACGTCATACCACATCCAGAAGGTCAGATAAGACTCCGGCTCCACTACGAAGGGAAAGCTCTCCAGCCAGGTCTGCTGCCCGTCGTTGAAGTACCACAGGCCTTCTATGCCGTTGTACCAGCTGTACTCACCGGAGTGTTTTCGGTGGCTGGTCAGGTGCCAGAGGTCACCCGAGCCGCCCAGCGTCCACAGAGCATCGCCCGACTCCATGTCGTCCTCAAATCCTCCTTCGCCAATATTGAGGATGAAGCCATCCTGGAAAGTGTAGCCATTGGTGGTCTCCAGGCGAAGCTGCAGGTCTGGGAAATGGGTGATCGGACAGCTGGGAAGCAGATATACTTCAAAGTCAGCATTCCAGATCTCTGCCGGCCCGATATCACCAAAGCTGCCCACGCTGTCAGTCACCTGGACATACGAATCTGCGCAGGACAGATATCCGATCGCGCCGGTCGCCGTCTCCATACCATTGTTCTTCACGGCTGCCCGAATATAAAAGGTTTCACCCGGTTCCGGCTTTGCGTTGCCGTTTCCTCCGGAGGTATCATCAACTGAGTAGCCATAATAGCTCAGAGCCGGCGTAACCACAGTAATGGGAATCACGCTGCTCCAGGAGACTTCGTAGCCTTCGTTTATCTCCAGGTCGAAGTAGGCAACGTGCCCGTTGGGACAATTGGGATCAATACTGAAACAGTAAGGACCGGAACTGGCGGCAGTCTCGCCAGGATTTATGGCGCCGAACTCCTGCTCACTGTCGATGACGGTCACGTACGCGTCGCTGGAGCGCAAAGCCGCGTAAACGTTATACTCGACCTCGCTTCCCCAGTTTTTCAAGGTGACGAACGTGTTTATGGTCTCCCCCGGGTTGGGCAGACCATCCGCGTTCCCTATGGAAACGTCGTCAATGCTGTGGTCATCATAGAGAACGCAGCCTCCGCTGGCGAGGACCGCAGCGCTGTCTGCGTGATAGAGGAAATCGTGAGCTGTCACGGTGACCAGCATCTCCCCGGGAGACGATGGCGAGATGTCGAAGAGAATCTGTCCCTGCTCATCCGTCAATCCCCTCTGGTAGATCTCCTCACCCTTCATCAGACAGACCAAGGCCTCGGCCATCGGCTCGGTCGCTCCGGAAGCACTATAGACGGTGACCGGAAACTGGTTGGTTCCAGCGATTATGGTATCCGGATGCTGTACCACCATGGTCCGGGGAGTGTCGGTCCAAATGGGCATCTCCGGATCACCCAGAAGGTTAACCTGGTACTGGCACCAGCGATACACGTTTTCCTGCCGGGAGAACGGGACGTAGAAGGACTTCATATCCGCCATCGCTGCTCCTATATGGTAGACATCCCGGGAGAACACTGATGCGAAGAACTGCTGATCGAACCTGTCCGAGTAGCCATACAGAGGATTTCCGGGAGAACCCCAGCCGTACCTTGAGTTGCCGATGAATGCTACACCCCCACCGTTCGGATTATTCACAAAGCGCTCTGCAATGCAATCATAATCGATGGCCGCAGGCCAGCAGCCGATGGAAAAGAGTATCGAATTTCGCGGGCCGTTATGAAGCGCATCAATGTCCGAGCGATACAACGAGCCGTTTCCCACGCCCATCACGGTGTACCAGCAGTGCCCGTCGTGGTTGACTATGTTTTGACCCTCATTCAGCGCGGCCATGACTGTCTCGTAGTTTTCGTTCCCCAGGTCCTCGTACAGTTTGGTGATAGGATCGAACTGCGACGGAACGTGTTCTTCGTCGATCATCTCCTTGCTCAGCGCTGAGTTGGTGTAAGGATTGGACCAAAGGATCTCAGCGAGAAAGAGCATCTTGGTGGTGTAGTCCGCAGGAGGGTTTTTCTCGTAGGTCAGAATCTTGTCTACCCACGCCTCTGCTTCGCTGATGTCGCTGCACGAGGCTCTCCCCACAAAGACGTCTGGATATAGATCGACCGAGTCGTCCACCTCCCCGTATATACCGTTACTGTTGGCGTCCCACGATCCGTCCAGATCCGAGAAATACAGGTCGCAGGGTATTCGGTTTTCATCCGGGCTCATCCCCGCCTCGCAGTCAAAAGCCCATGCGGTTCGATGAGGCACCAGTTGGGTGTCGCCCGCCAGAAGTACCCATGCGGTTCCCCAGCTTTGATATGCATCCTTGATGAAATTCCTGATCTCCTCCGCGTTATCCGATCCCGGGTACTGTGTATAAATCCACCAGGTGTAGACCACGTTGGCTGGCACACCCTTCTGGGTTTTCCAGTCGGCCAGGGGCTGAAAGGCGGACACAAAATCATAGTCGGTGATAATCACGTATTCGTAATCTCCGGGGGGAAGGGAGGATTTTCTCATCAGTTGCGGCTTGAGGCTCGGCTTGATGCGTTGAGGGTTCAACGCGACCTGCTTCAACATCTTTTGGTAAGCTTGCTCCACGACCGGTGTACTGCTCCGACCAGCCGACGCCACCTGCCCTCCGGGAGAGTAACGGATCTTGAATTGCACGCTGGAGTAAAACTTGATTCGCTTCTGTGCTGGCACGTATTGCACCGGATACACAAGTACATTTGCCAACTGATGCCCGGCCAGAAAACCGGTCCCGGTATATTCCACCAACTTGCCGGGATACTCCTCAGCCTGCCTGTAGACCGCAGCTTTAGGCCGGACAAACGACACCGGCTGCTGCATCAGAGAGAGGATCTGAGGAGGCTGTGCCGGGAGAATCTCGTACTCACCGATCAGGAATTCGCCTGAGGATGAGGTCACTGCCACCTCCTCAACCTCGGATCCAACAGGCAAAACGATCTGAACCTGCCTCACCGGAAGCTGAGGTTCACCAACCTGATCGGTCATCTGACGCCCTCTGAGATAGATGACGTCAAATCCGTTTAGGGTGGCGAAAACCAGATCCTCTGAGGAAAATTCCACTGTCTGGTAAAGCTCGGCAGGCAGCGCCAGGCCTGCACCGAAGATGCACAGCAGTCCCGTTAAGAAAAAAGCCTTGATACGCATAACAGCTCCCTGGCGATAAGCCAAAAGAAGAAATCAGGTTTGTTTTGACTTTCACTCAATGATACGCACCCGCTTAACCTTTCCCCTGCCTACAATATAGAAAAAACTCCGGCTCTGTCAACCTGCTGGCCCGCAGCCAGGTATCGGTTCTCAGTCATCAGTCGACAGCCGACTTCCTCCTTTTCGACAGCGCACCTCTCTGGCAAAGTCTTCCGGACGGTATCCGTCTGTCGTGACAGGCCAGCCGGCCTTTCTGTCTCGGGCCTCAGTCGGAAACATCACCCTTTGACCATGGTCTGAGGCTGCCATTTTTGGGGTTAAACTATGGGTCTTTTCGACCGATAATAAAAAGGAACTGAAAGGCTTGAAGTAAATCCGACTGGGAAAGGGAGAAAGCATGTCAACTCAGGCCCCGCAGGAGAGGCCTGCGTCCAACGATGAGGGATTGCCCGCAGGAACCAAGATCTCCGGAGAATCCGCTAGAGACGGTGCAGAGCACAAGAGGGAAGAGATCGACCTGGACGATACTCTGGCTCAGATGGAGACCATTCTTGAACAGGTGGAGTCGGCTCAACCCAGACTGGAAGAAAGCCAGCCGGGTGTTTCCGAATCTGCCCGGGTGAGAAGGGACGATCTGGAGGCTCTGCTGGATATTAGCAAAGCCATCAACTCAACGTTGATCCTGGATGATATCCTGCAAATGGTGATGCGGCGGGCCATAAAGCTCCTGCGCGCAGAGCGTGGCTTCTTGATGCTTTTGGACCAGGAGGGCAACCTGCAGTTCAAGACCGCCCACAACATTTGTAAGGAATCCCTCTCCAAAGAGGACTTCCGGATATCCATGTCCATAGCCTCGGGCGTGGCCAAAACCGGTAAATCCATCTACACCTCCGATGCCCAGCACGACGAAAGATATTCCAAGCAGAAGAGCATCGTGGAGCTGGACCTGAAGTCCATCATGTGCGTTCCGCTCAAGAGCAAAGAAAAGATAATCGGGATTCTTTATCTGGACAACAGCTCCAAAAGCAACATCTTTCTCCAAAGTGACCTTTACCTTTTTGAGTTGTTTGCCGGACAAGCGGCCATGGCCATAGAGAATGCCAAGCTCTATGAGAACCTTCTGGCAATGAAGATCTACAACGAGACCGTCGTCAATAAGACGCCGGTGGGGATTGTGGTGGTGGACAACGGCCTAAGAGTGACAATAGCCAACAAGACCTCCCAGGAGATATTCAGGAAAGCGGGCTGGAAAGGGGACTCCAATCGTCATACTCTCAAGAACCTGCCTCTATTGAATCTGGTACCCCCGGAAGAGAAAACCAGGTGGAAGAAGATCTGCTACCAGGTTCTTTACACCGGCGAGCCTTTCGAGGAAGCCAAGTCGTACCACAGATTCGGGTCGGAGGAGGTTGCACTGTCCTTGAAGGTGAGCCCCTTGAACGGCCATGACAACCGCATTCTGGGGTTGATTCTGGTCATCGAGGATATAACCGAAAAGGTGATTGCGGAGAAGTATCTCATCTACTCGCAGAATCTGGTTGCCAAAGGCGAGATGGCAGCCTCCATAGCCCACGAGCTTAACAACTACCTTACCATCATCCTGAATAACGCCGAGCTGCTGCCGCTGAATTTCGAGCAGGGGCATGCTCAAAAGGTGACAAAGAACACCAAGGCCATCCAGGAAAGCGTGCAGACCATGAAAAGGTTTACCGATGGACTGATGGACTTCTCCAAGCTGGAGACGAGGATAACCGAGTACAACCTGCGCACACTGATTGAGGATCTGATCTTCTCCCTGAAGCCTCAAAAACAGTACTCCACGATAGAATTCGAGACCGAGTTCGATCCAGATCTACCAACCTTGTCCATAGACGTAGGCCAGATTCAACAGGTTTTTCTGAACATTCTAAACAACGCAGCCGAGGCCATAAACGGACTCCCGGATCCTCAGGGAAACATAACCCTCAGCGCGTCATATTCGAGAAGAGAGAGGCTGGTCGAGGTCAAGATATCAGACACCGGATCCGGCATTCCCGAGGAGCTTCTGCCCAGGATATTCGAGCCTCATTTCACCACCAAGAAGGACGGCCACGGCTTCGGGCTGGTCATATGCGAGAGAATCATCAAGAATCACCGAGGCGAAATCTCCGTGGAAAGCTCCACTGAGGGAACGACTTTCACCATTACCATCCCGGTGGGCAAGAGCGAAACCGTCGAGCCCAAATGAGGATCTCCGCAGGTCGCATCATGGGAAGAAAGTCGATCTTGCGCGCTTCCGTGTCCTTCCGCAATTGTGGTTGAGATGTCCAGACAACAACCTTCAAAGATCCTGTCCCGTCGTTACCGGATATTGAGCCAACTGGGCGAAGGTGGAATAGGCAAGGTATACCGATCACACGACCGATGGACCGGAAGAGACGTGGCCCTCAAGCTGTTCTCTGCCCGGACGGACGACGGCAAGCTCTTGCGGGATTTTGAAAGTGAGTTCCTCCTTCTTACCCAACTCAAACACCCGGGAGTGGTGGAAGCGCTGGACTTTGGCCACTCCGAGCACGGGCCAGAGTCAGGTGATCTGCTGCCCTATTTTACAATGGAGTTTGTAGCGGGCAAGAGTCTAAGCGAGGCCTGCGCCCGCCTCTGTGATCCTGGAGGCTCACCGCTCGGGTTTGAGAGGCTCAGTCTTCTGGCCTGGCGCATCTGCGACATCCTGGAATTCCTCCACCTCCGGGGAATCGTCCACTGCGACCTTAAACCGGACAACGTAAAGGTAATCGGCAGAGCGCTTGCTCCCAAGATACTGGATTTCGGCCTATTCGAGACAATGGGCTCAAAAAGAGAGGAGAACACAAAGGGGACGCTTCCCTACATGGCTCCGGAGATGTTCAAACACGAGCCGTTGGATGGAAGAACCGACCTTTACTCTCTGGGGGTCATTCTTTACCAACTCGTCACCTCAAGACTTCCCTTTTCCTCCGATGACCCGGTCAAGATCGTCTCGGCCCATATTCAGGAGTCGCCCAGACCGCCGTCGGAGTTTAATCCGAACCTCCCTGCCGACCTGGAGGAACTGATACTGAGGCTGCTGGAGAAGTCTCCCGCATCCCGTCCAGCCAATGCCACACAGGTCAAAGAAATGCTGACCGCGGGGCTGAGATCCTCTTCGGAGAAGACGGACAAGATCGTCTCTTGGCCCCAGAACACCCGCCTGGCTCACATAAACAGCGGCCCCATGGTGGGAAGACAGCGCGATTTTGACCGGATAGTGCTGGACATGACTTCGGCAACTGGCCAATCCGGAAGCTGTCTTTTCGTCTGCGGAGAGCTGGGAGTGGGAAAGACTTTCCTTCTCAAGCAGCTCCAGCTGACATCTCAACTGGAAAATATCGTCTACGTGGACGCAAGTTGCTTGGATGGTCAAACCCTTGCCTACCAGCCGCTGATGGAAATCCTGCGTAAACTCGAGCCGTACGTTGAGAGCAGATGCAACCAGGGCATGCTGAGTGACTTGAGAGAGCTCTTCCGCTGGTCCGAAAGTAGCGTCTCCTCCTCTGCGGAAACCCAAGCCTCTTTTCACAGGAGGATTGCCAGACTGCTCTTATCGGTATCTGAGTCCTTTCCTTTCGTCGCCGTCGTCGAAAATCTGCAGTGGGCCGACCCGCCCACCTTACAGTTTCTGGAGCACTTCCAGACCGAGATAAACAAAGGTAAAGTCTTCCTGTGTTGCTCCCTGCGCCAAGAGAAACTCACGGGCAACCCAGCAGTAGAATCCTCGGTCAGGCGCTGCCTGGACAACAAGAATACAAAGCGTCTGGAACTCGGAAGGTTCGATCTTTCGACCACCAGGGATCTAATCTGCTCCAAATTGGCCGAAAACCAATTTCCCCCCGACTTCTTTACCCACGTTTACCAGAGAACCTCGGGGAATCCGTTTTTTGTGGTCGAGGCTCTCAAATACCTTCTGGAAAAAGACCTGATCATCCTGCGCCAGGGGTCTTGGGTGGTAGACCTTGGGGGCTTGCGGAGTGCTAAACTTCCTGCCACAATTGAAGCGGTTCTGGTCAAGAATCTGGGTACGTACGATAAAAGGACGCTCGATTTTCTGCAGACCCTGGCGGTGGTAGGAAACAGATTCTCTCTGCGCCTGCTGAGAGGGCTGACGCTGGCAGAGCCCGACGAGCTGTCGGAACTTTTGTCTCTGCTGACCCGGAATCGGGTGCTTGTCCGAAAAGACCAAACCGGCGATGACGACGTCCTGTTCGAGTTTGCCAACCAGAGCCTCCAGAATCTGCTTTATCAGCAACAGAAGGAAAAGAGGCGAATCAGTTGGCACCGAAAGACTGCGGAGTTTCAGGAGAAGTTGAGTCCGAGCCGGGATGAGGAGGAGGTCTTCGAAATAGCCCACCACTATCTTCAAGGCAGAAGGCCGCTTAAGGCGTATCAGTATGCCCTTCTCTGCGCAGAAAAGATGGAACGAAGGTTCAGCACCGACGACGTACTGACCTATCTTGAGGACGCGGCCACAGCCGCTTCGACGTTTTCCGACAGTCAGGAAGCCATGAGAAAGGAAGCCGAGGCACGGAAAAAGAAGGCGGATTTCTGCCTCCGGGTGGGAGAACTCAATCAGGCAGAGAAGGAATACCTGTCGGTGCTGAGAATGATGAAAGGCAGAAGCGATCGCAAAATCCTGGTGGCGGCGTATAACGGGCTGGGTGAGGTCTGCCGGCTGAAACACGATTACAGGGGCGGCATAGCTTATCTCAAGAAGGCCATGGAGATTCATGGGGAGCTGAACGATCCTCTCGAACGGGCGCATACCCTCAGCTTCATGGGGTTGACCTACTGGATAGACAGTCAGTACCAGGAGGCGCTCAGTTGCTTCCGGGAAGCATTGGAGATAGACCGCAGCTTGGGCGACAGGTTCTACGAGGCCAACACGCTGAATAACATGGGACTGGTTTACTGGTCACGAAGGCAATACCCACAAGCGCTGGAGCACTTTACCGATGCTCTTTCCGTGTACAGAGAACTGGACAACAAGGAGTGGCTGGCGCGCACTCAAAACAACATCGGCGCCACCCTATTTGAGGTGGGGGATTACGTTCGTTGTATTGAGCACTTCATGGAGTCCTACAAGCTCAACCGGAAGACCGGTAATGAAAAGGAGATGGCCTTCAACCTGGAGAATCTGGGCGAGGCGTATCGAAAGGTCGGTGACTATTCCCGGGCTCTGGAGTATGGCCGGAAGGGACTCAGGCTGGCCACGGACATCGAGTTCACCGACAGGGTGGGACGCATCCTGAAGGGGCTGGGCGCGACTCATCTGGAGTTGGGTGAGTATGCCGAAGCCGGCGATTACCTGGGGAAAGCCAGAAAGGTGGCGGACGATATTGAGGATAAGGAATTACGCGTTCTGGTTCTGATCGAGTCGGCCAAACTGGCAACAACTGTCAATGACCTGGGTACTGCAGCCAGGCTCCTGGATGAAGCCACCAGCCTTGCGCGGGCCACAGATGATGAGAAATCACTCATCACGCTCCTTCAACTGACTAGCTCGATCGAGAGGAGGCAGGGGAATCTCAAGCAGGCTCTGAAGCTTGTGGACCAAGCATTCGCCGTCTCGGAGAAGCTCAACGTGGGAGAAGAGACATTCGCCCTGAACCTGGATTGCGCAGAGCTGTATCTGAAATAAGGGGACCTGGAAAAGTCCAGAGAATCTCTGAGTCGAGCCAGAGAATCCGGTCTGGAGCTGTACGTCTCATTCCAGCCAGCGTTTCATCTTATCTCCGGAGAACGGGAGCAGGCGCAAGGCAACCTGCAGTCCTCCAGAGAAGCCTTTGAGACTGCGCTTCGGCTCGGGGAAAAGTTGGGCAAGCCGGAGGTGTTGTGGAGAATCCATCACCGTCTGGGCAGACTTCTCCTGCTGTCGCGGGACATCGAAGCCGCCTATGGCGAGTTGAAACGAGCGGCAGCCATCCTGAAGAAGTTATGCCACGGAGTCGGGGGAGAGGAAGCGAAACGGAGTTACATGGGGGATCCGGAAAAAAAAGATTTGCTATCTGACCTCAAAGCGGTAGCAAGAGAATTGGTCGGCAACGCAGAGCTGGTCTAGCAGACTCTCAATGTCAGGATGTCCGTAGACCGGAACTTACGGCCAGAAAAGGGAAAGGCTGTCACCCTGACTGAGACAGTCAGTAAATGACAGCCCTTCGAAAGGAGGTGCTGGTGGTTGTCAGAATCCCAAGCGTGTTTGATTAGCCACGACCACCTGAGACACTTACTGGAGCGATCTTCTCCTCCAGTACTTCAACTTCCAGCACTAATTCCTTCAGTTCCATCCGTCTCACCTCCTTTGTTTATAAAAAAGCGATACTTGTCGGTACAGATATTTCTACCTACTCAAAACTTGCGGCCTACCGGCTCAGCTTTTCACCAGATCACGGGAAGTTCGCCACGCAGACCTACCCTCGAGGTAGGCCCTCCCTTCATCCCTCCAACACCAAGATCATGACAAATCCCTACCTTGTCAAGCCTTTTTTAAAAAAAATCGCACATTCGGGAGAAAATTCCGGAAAATATTAAACAACGGCGGGAAAAACTACGTAGACGGGGATTTACTCATTTCCCGCTTCTGGCCGGTTCTGGATTGTCAAGCAGGGCTGTGCTGCTCAAACCGCACCCTCACTCTGTCTATCCTTTTGTGTCGGTTGAGATAGTTCGAGACCCATGGGATCGGGCTTATGCTTGGACTCCGGAGGTTTCTGCCAGCCACTCCTTTCTCCCGGCGGTCAGAAACCTGCTGCCAAAACTTTGAACACGCAGTAGGAAAGGCCGCCGAAACATATATTGGCCCCGGGAAAACAACCCATCTGTTGCGCGTGCCCCAGTGAGCCCTTTTGCGTACCTGGAAGGTAGGATTGAGACGTCTCTCTATACGGCGGATCGCTCCGGTCGATGTCTTGATCCCCAATCGAAGCCTGCCCTAGAGCCTTCCCAGGTAGATGGCGGCCAGTCCCAAAAGCATATCCGCCTTCAGCAGGTTACTCAGGCGATGGAGATTGGATGTAGATGGGTCGCGCCGCATGGACCAGATCGCATACACCAGAACCAGATCCACCCCCAGGACAACTGTGACCAGATAAACGACTGAAAAGACACGGAGGGCATAAGGGACCGGAGTCAGAATCATTAGAAGGACAAAAACCAGGGAACAGAAACCCATTGATCGATACACACCCACTCTGATAGGCAGTGTTGAAGCGCCCCTGAGTCGATCTCCTTCCACATCCTCAATGTCCTTTAGAACCTCCCGCCCCAGATGGAACAAAAAGGCGAAAGCGGCCGGGATCAGGGAGAGCCTGAAATCGCTGGTGGCCAGACCTCCGTAAACAAAGGCCGAGGCTGAAACCAGGGCTACGGTCAGATTCCCCCAGAGTAACCTGCTTTTCAACGAGTAGCTGTACATTATGAGGAGGCCGCTGGCGGCAATTGCCACCATTACGCTGGCCGGTCTGATCCAGAGGCTGGGAATTATTCCGCAGAAGATCAGCACCGTAGAGAACAACAGTGCAGAAGCGGGAGTAACCTCACCTCGGGGGAGAGGGCGATCTGGCTTGTTTATGCGGTCTATCTCCAGGTCGAAGAAATCGTTGATGGAATTTCCACCGGCGGAGACGAAGAAAGCAGAAACGCAGGCCAAAAGCACTTTTCCCCACGACTCTACGGTTCCCGACACTGCGGCTCCGACGAACACCGATAGGGCCGCGATGAGATTGTTCTGAACCCGGGCAAGTTTTGCGAAGCTGAGGACTCTTTTCACTGGTTCGACTCTGCCTTATTTGGCCTGCGCTGACGGCCAGCCCGGCCGAGCCGGAGTGCTGCTCCCAAGGCGTCGGTTACCTGGCATCCGCCTGTTCATCCAGCGTCTCAGCCCGGAGCATGCGCTGTCTCGGGACTGACGTTCCGGTCTCACTAGAAACTGTTCGAGACTCCGAAGTGTATCATGCCCTCGGTGGTGCTTTGGCCGGGCGCCAGGCCGTAGTCGATTGCCACCAGGCCTGCTCTGGAATTGACTCGCAATCCGAAACCGTAACCCAGCTTCCAGGCCGAGATTCTCTCAACCGAACGGCTGCCGCGGGCGAGAGCCTTCCGCTCAAAGTAGCCGTAATCTGTAAACAGCAGTAATCTCGAATCCCCCTCCAGTAGGAACCTGTATTCCAGGTTAGCCCATGTTACGGTGGTACCGAAAAACTCATCGTCGCGATAACCGCGGATACTGTTCCTCCCCCCGAGTTCGAATTGATCCGACACCGGGACCACCCTTTCGTCTGTGATCAGACCCTTCAAATGCAGTCCAACCAGGACAGTCTGGGCCTTCAAGCTGGGGAGGAAGTGCTCCAGATCCAAGGTAAGCTTGACTGAGGAGACGCGTTCTCTTCCGAAGGGCAGCGAGGCTGCGGGATGATTTATCTTATGAAGGTACCCTGCTTCGACGCCGTAAAGAATTCCCTTACGTGGATTGTCGCGCCGGTCCAAAAGATCAAGCCCAAAGACTGCTCCTATCTTGTATTTCCGGCTGTCGGGTATGCAGCACTCGCCCGCCGGACCGGGGACCACCTTCTCCCATCCGGCTTCCACCCCCCAGGATACCCTTTGCGTCGAGTTGAATAGGATTCTGGCACCAAACGAGAGCTTAAGAAATGTCGAATCACGGTCCGTCTGCGATAGGCTCAATTCCAGGGTAGGAGGCAAACCCAGCACCCAGGGCTCTCGGTAGGCAAAGAGCAGTCCTGAGGAATAAGAGTCCTTTCTGGACCAGTTCCACTGCATCCTTCTTCCGGTGCCGAAGATGTTGTCAAAGATGAGTTCCACGCTGCCGAAGATGCTTCCGCCTTTAGCGCCCCTGCCCGGCGCGTAACCCAGCATTCCGCTGAAGCTATTGTTCTTTCTCTCCCTCAAGGCGATTCTCAAGATCCCCTCTTCCGGGTTATCCCCAGCCAGAAGCTGGGTGCGGTCGATCCTTTCTATGAACGACAGCCTTCCGATCCTGTTCAGGCCCGCCTCCAAACGCCTCTGTGAGAAAAACCCGAATATTCCCCCTCCCACCTCCCTCAGAATCACCTTTTTGCGGGTTGACTTAAGCCCCTCCAACTGGACTTCGGTGATTCTCACCCGGGGCCCCTCCTCCACCAGAAAGGAAAAGGTAATCTCTCCATTACCCCAACTCCTGAAACCGGAGGGAGAGATTTGACAGTAGGGAAATCCGTTCTCCTCATACAGGTTCAATATCCTGTCTATGCTGTTTTCCAACCTATGCAGGGTCAAGGGCGAATCAGGTTCCGTACCTATCTCCGATAGAATTCTATCGCTGTCGAGGAAGCGATTACCCTGGACCTGAATCCGTTGGGAACGGCAGGGTTTCTCCTTCTCCCCCCAGCTCTCCTCTCCCAGCGCGGGGGCGCACCAAAGCCACAGAGCACAGGCAAGCGGAAGCAACAGACTGCCCTGTCTGAATCCCACAGGCATAATGGATCTGGCTGGTCGACGACTCAACATCTTCTTCTCCAAAAACCATAACGTGGATTTGAACCTATCCAATCCTGCGCTATGCACTTTGGCCATCCTTATCACGCGTTTCTCTAGAAAACCGCCTTCAGCTCCATTCTTGCCCGGTGATAAGCCCTTCTGTGCGCCAGGACTTCGCCGGAGTAAGCCGCGGATGTGACAATATGTGAGCCCCACTTATAATCGAAGAAGAGGCGCCAATCGCAGTTTTCTCCCCGTCCTTTTCCGTCGGAGAGAGCATAAGAAAGACTGCCGCCGCCCCGCGGGGAAGCAAGGTGAGTCCATCGAAATTCAGCCTTCAACCTTCCGCGTGAGAGAAGGGACCATACCAGCTTGGGGGACAGGCTGTAGATGTCCACCCTTGTGCCGCTGATCTCTTGGTCCCTTCTCCGGTACTGCGCAGACGCGTTGAGTTCCAGTGCCCGAGCCTGCCTTCTGGTAAATCCAAGACTCACGCCCTTGCCCATAACAAGATCTCTGGTCCCTCCCTCTCGCTTGTCTTCGATCTCTTCGGCGTCTATCTGGAGCTCAAGGAAATGTACGGAGGAAATACGGGATCTCAACAGAAGCTCGTGTTTGAGCGTTTCGTGTTGTCTGTCCCCATTTGACAGCAGCCTTTCTGCCTCTTCACTCTTCTCCCATCTGAATCGAAGGTTGAGGGGTCTGGAACCGTCGAGAAAGTACAGGTCATGCCGAACCAGCACATTCTGAGAGAGAATCTCCTTATCCGGCAGACCCGTAAGGGGATAGAGAAAGTAGAAAGCCAGCGACCTTCCTCCCGCCAATCTTCCTCTGAGGCTGAGGAAGGAATCGGTGGACAGTAGCCTTGCTACTCGCCACCAGAAAAAGCTGGGCCGTTCCCTGGATGACAGCTTGTTGGGAGAAAAGATCACCCTCACGCTTTTGTTCACCTCTGACGATGGCTGGCCCTCCCCCACCCATTCCGACAGCCGGACGAAGTCGCCCTCTGGATCGGCAACATAGTCTCCGTCTTCGTATCGATAGTTCCCTCTCCCTTCCTCCACCTCCAGATAGCTGTCCACCCTGCGGGAGGAGTGAATCTGGTTTTGGGAATGATAGAATTTTACGTTGACGATCTGGCTGGGAGGATAGAAATCCATTCTGCTTGTCACCAAATCCCATTTGTTTTCCGAACCCTCGGAACCACTTTGTTTCTTTATCCTTCGGGTAAACTCGAGATCCGAGGAGAGCATGGCCCGGAAGTCGCGCAGGGAGAGGCGCTGACGCACGCTGTAGCCGAAAGACTTTTTCTCTTGGAAACCCTGACCCTCCCGATAGGTCAACTGCGTGCTGGTTCTCAAGCTGGGCGATAAACCCAGGCTTACCTCCCCGCCGAGCTGATCAAAATTGTCCCTCTCAGCAGCCGATGCCCAAGTGGCAGCGTTGTTCCTTTCCCGCTGCCAGGATAGCTCAGCGTAGAGCCTTCTGTACCTGCTGCTCAGAACCACCAGGTTCCTTGTCTGCAGGCCATCTTTTGTCGCCCCCCCATCCCCGGTCATCCTTGATTTGATCCTCTCGGTCTTTGCCTTCGCAGAAGCCCAGCTTACAGGAACCAGCTGGGTGCCCAAACTCATCTTTCTTACGGCGAACTCTCCTTCCGCCTGAAGCTTCCCATATCCGAAATCGACCTGGAACGATTTGGAGGGCGCGACAAGTCCGCTGAACTGATAAGTTTTCTCGTCTGTGGAGACAGACTCTTCGGTCAGCCCCCATGTTCTCGCCTTCTCCACCGGCTCTACCCTCCCGAACGGGGCGAAGTCGCGGCCTATCAGCCTATACTCCCCTTCAAGTCTGATCAGGTGGAACTCCGGCTTGAGAAATTGAAAATCCGTCCTATGGTAGGCGGATCTGACCAGAAGCGCGTCGCCCCAGTTATTCTCGTCATCCTTGCCAGAGAAAGTATTCTTATCCCTCTTGCTTTTGGCCCATTCCATCTCGGCCTTCAAATTCTCCGCAGGACGCAGGGAGAGACTCAAGTCAAGAAGAGAATGGCTCTCAGGCAAAGGCAGAAGCACCACGGGCGAAAAGCCTCCGTTCCCCGGATACACGTATTGGCATATGCCGCCTCCGATATAGCTGTAGCTTCCCTTTCCCGGCCCCACCCAGGAGAATGAGACCCGGTAGGAGCCCGAGTCGCTGCCTGCGTATCGGTAATAGGGGACACCCAGAGAATCGTGGGCCAGTTCGTACTCTCCTTGACCTTTCCCTACGAACTCGGCGCCATCTCTCGAGGCCATGATTCTGTCGCTTCCGGCATCGCTGAGGATCTTCCTGTCCTCTGCAGAGAGGGTGAAGGCGGAAGGACGGTTTCGGTCGTCCTCCTCCAGTATTCCCGAAGCCTTAAGCTTCAGCCTCCCGTCGAGAAATGAGGCGCCGACATTCGCGCCGTGAAAATCCCTTCTGTAATCCTCTACCGAATATTCGAAATCGACGGCTATCCTGGTCTCCGAGGTAACCAGCCTTCTTGGGGTAAACTCAAGCGTGCCCCGGCCGTAGTCGATGCTATAATCGTTATTCGAGCCCCTTTCCATCTTTTCCCCGTCCACCCACACCGACTCTGTTCCGGGCAGGACCGTTATGTTGGTCTCTCCGTTTCTGCCCTTCAACCGGTAGGGGCCCTGTTTGTTGTCCTGGCCATAAAACCTGTTGGTGAAACTCTCGCCATTGGTGGAGGCGAAGGCAACCGAGGCCGAGGCTCTGCCGCTTCTGGCCTGTGCCGTCACCCCCTTCAGTTTCTTCTGGTAGAAAGACAGCTCCGATTCTGGAGTGGTGAGATAATAGTCTCCCAGCGTGCCGGAGAAATTCCGGGACTTGACCAGCATTTGGACTTTGTCCAGCTCTGCTAACCTCTTTGTGCTCCCTTCGGGCAGGGCGGGCATGTTCTGATCCGAAAGCTGGAGCGAGACCTCCAGATTCCTCGCAGCATTTCCTTTGGCCGAGAGCCGCAGGCCCTGTTTCAGCGAAACGTCCTCAGAAGAGCCCACCTCGAATGAAAAGGTCTTGCTTCCAGACAGAACGATCTCGGAAGATGCCTGTCTGGAGGGGAACTTCAGACCGCCCCCTTTGTCGACCCCGGCCAGTGTGCCTCGTATGGACGTAGACTGAGCCGCAGGGGGCTCGCTGGCCGCCCGCACCAGCTCCCGGTGAAAATAACGTCTCCTCAAGTTAAACTTGAACTTTTTATACCTAATCTCAAGTGAATCAGTGGGATAAAGGGCGGCGGAGAAGCTGATCTGACCACGGTCGTAGTCCATTGAGTAGTCTACATCTCGCCTCAGCACAAGCCCGTTCTTCTGCACCACGTCCGTATTCTCGAAAATCAAATGATCCTTAAGCCTGTATGGACCGGGCGTTCCGTTTCCGGTCAAATGCACCACTACTTCCATGTCGAGATCTGACGGCGGGTCGCTCGCCGCCCCACCGATAGCGGGCCAACATGTGAAAAGAAGCGCCAGCATAATGGCTGCCAGCGGCTGAGCAAAGGGCTTTGCCCTGCCACCAGAGACAAAATTGCCCCCACATGAAGAAGGAAAGATGAGCCATCTGGTGGAGGGATGCACCGGTTTGGATCCTTCGCGTGCTTCCGGCGGTAACTTTCTCATGCGTGCCTCTGCTTCGTCGGGCGGTTCGGAGATGACCGTTGCCCCCTATCTTAGAAGCTCAAAGATTAGTATGCGATTGTTCCCGGAATCGACGACCAGGAGCTGGCTTTCCCCTACCACTTTCAGGTCAGTGGGTCTGGACAGATTGGCCATTCCAGGTATCGACTTCCCATATTCCGCTAGCGCATTGCCGTCCGGATCGAATACCACCACGCTGTTTTTCCCGCTGTTTGCCACGTAGACCAACCCGTCTTTGCCTACCGCAACGCCGTTCGGGTCTTCCAGAACCTGCTCGCCGAAACTCCTCAATGTGTTTCCGAAAGAGTCAAAGACGACTATGCGGCTATTCTGTGAGTCCGCAACGTAAACGTCTCCGTCCCGGTCTACGAAAATTCCCTTGGGATCGCGCAGACCCGTCTCCGATTCTCCGAAGCCTCCAAAGCTCCTCTCGTATTCAAAGAACGAATTCAACTTGAACACCTGGTCGCTCTCCATGTCCGACACCAGAATCTCCCCGGAAAAAGTGATACCTATTCCCTGCGGCAGACCGAGCCCCAAGAAATCGTTCTGTTCCCGGATTTCAAGGGTGGAGACGAAGTTGAGGCTGCGATCCAGCCTCTGTATTCGCTTGTTCTGAGCGTCGACCACGTATATGTTCAGCCCATTGTCGGTGGCTATGTACGCGGGGCGATTGAACTCCCTGCTGCCCCATCCAAAGCCCCCGGCCTCCGCCAGAAACCTTCCCTCACCGTCACACTTGACCACCCGGTCGTTGCCGGTATCGGTGATAAAGATGTTCCCCAGCGGATCAACTGCGATTCCGATGGGCAGATATAAAGAAGCACTGCCCAGTTTTCTATCCCCGATGATCCCCACCGGGTTGAGCCCCTTAACCTTTTCTTCCAGGTGCAACCCGTTTTCGCCGCCCCGCTGTTTCCCGCCGAAGGACATGCAGGCACAGCATAGAACCAGAAAAAAGGGCAGGCATCTCATTCTTCTCAATTCGGCCTCTCCTTTACATTTAAGCTTCAGCCCATCGCATCCCCACAAAGTCTGCTTGCTTCCAAACGTGGCCGTATCCGCGGGATTTTCCAAATGCGCCGATCCATCCGGCATCTCTCATGGACCGGAATAGACCCGGGCCGGCTCCCGCACCTTGCCGTTTTTTCCTCGCCGTTCTCACGCCAACGCCGACAGGCAGGGCGCGGCACCCCGGTATGGTAGTCCGCCAACCGAAAGAAAAGACGACAACCCAAAAACCAAAAATCGCATCCTGGGTCGATGCGATTCGGTTAGCAAGATGCCGGGTCAATCGATTCTCGAAAGCGAGCTTTCTTCTTACCATCTTCGGGAGAGATAAAGCATGACCGTGGGATTATGGCCCAGAGGGTTGGCTTGGAGGTCAAACTTTACCTGAGAAAGTTCGAGGCTTTTCTTTCTGTTGTAGCTGCGCACGGTCTTCAGCGCATCCACCACCGAGACTATGCGATTCACCACGGAAAGCCCCACCATATATAGAGCCCTTCTTGACATGTCTTTACTTCTGTTCTTCATGTCCCTGTAATGCAACCGGGACTCCCGGCTGTCCCATTGCCAGTTCCAGAAGTCATCCTGGGGATAGGGCTGCTTTTCACCCCGGTTGTACAGCGGGGCAAACTGGTTATACTGATCTCGGTTTTCGTAGAATGCCAGTTCATCGAAGAACTGGTCAGATTTTCCGTCCGGGTTCACCCGGGCGTGGTCAGCGGCATAGCTTTTATAATCCTCCTTGAGCCAACCGCTGTACGTCCGGAACCCGAAGAAACCGGCCCACAACGACGCCTCGGAAAGCATGAATATCTTACCCTTGGTCTCTGCGCCGCCGTAAATCTCCCCCGCACCGGGAAGAATGAGCGAAAGCAGGGCGGCCGTGCTGGCCGATTTCAGCCCTTCCTTCTCCTCCTCAAACTCACCCGGCATCTGAAAGAAATCATCCTGCTGGTTTGCTCCCGAACCTCCAGCCAAAAAGCGCGGATCGTCCAGGGCAAAGCTGATCCCTGCTGCCTCAGGATACAACCTCTTCTCCGGCGACGTATCGCATCTCACCAGCGTCTCGGTCGCGGCGTAGCTCCGGCCGGAGGCCGATACGCCCATGATAAGCAGAAGCGAAAAGAGGAAGATTGTCTTTTTCATCGGCAAAGTCTTGATCGGGTCCCGGACTTGCGAGAGGCCATCTAAAAATCAAGGCTCATAGAGACGCGCGGAATCACCTCTCGGTCCCTTTCCACAAGTCTCATCTTGAAATTCAGCTGGCTGAACCTTTCCCCTTTCTTGTTGTATTTCCGAACCGAGATGGCGGCATCGAAGGCGGAGAGTATGTGGTTGGCCAGCGAGAACATGGCCGAATACGTGGCCTTGTTCAACAGATCGTTGGAGTCGCGACGCATATTCAGATAAACTTCTCTGTTTGGGCTTGACCCATCATCGGGTGCCGGCTCGTAGTCGTCCCAGCCTTCGGAGAACTGCTCATATTTGCCGATCATCTCGTAGTAATCGTCCGTCTTTGAATCCGGCAGGTGGTGAGAGAAACACTTCTCTTCGTGGGTGACCGGATCAGTATAGCACTCCCTGTCCGAGTCTATGCCATAAGTATCCCGCAGCCACTGTATGTATTCGTCCCTGGACCAGTGCCGGTCAGCGAACACCTGGTATTCGTCTTCTTTGTCCTTCCCCTTGCCGTGATAGTTGAAATAAAGGGCCCACAGCGCGGCGTCCAGCCCCAGAAAGACCACTGTCTTTATCTTGGAACCGGCATATAGCTGTCCGCTCCCCGGGATCAGCAGAGAGTAGACGAAGGCCCGCTTCAGGGACTTGCCCTTGAACCCGTATATGTCCACGGCCTCCTCCTCCCCCAGCGGACCGGTCTCCTGGGCCAGTAAGGGGGATTGAGTGAGCTTGAGCATCTTCAGTGATCGCTCAAAATCGACCTGGGCAAGATCGCTGCGAAACGAGAAAGGCTCGTCTCTGTTCTCGACGAACGTTGTCCCCCTGCCTGAGGAATACACGACAAGCATAAAGGCGAGAAAGCATACCGTAGCCCGAACGTATCTGCTGCTCATTCTGTCCTCCTTAAAGTTAATACTCCATTTTGGTCACGTCCGTTTAATCCGTTCAATCCGCTGATCTATTTGACGATGGCCATCTTGAAGAACACCACCTGGCTTTGGCTCGTCGATTTTGCCTCCACCCGGCAAAGGTAAACTCCGCTCGCAAACCCGGAGCAGTCCCAAATTCGCTCGTTATGCGTGCGCCCCTGTCCCGGCCCCGGGAATTGATCAACCAACATTCCTGAGAGATCATAGACTCTTATCCCGACCGCTGCGTCCTCTTTCAAGAAGTACCTGATAATCGTTTCATCCCCGGCCGGATTGGGATAGTTGAAGGCGGTCTTCTGTGGCAGCAAATCACCGGCCAGAGCGGGGAGTTCGGGCAGCTTCTCTTTGGGGAAGTAATTGGTGTGCCCGGCATCGAAGCCATACATGGGCCAAGGCATGCTCTCCTCCGTGTCCTGGGCGGGTAAGTCCCAGGCGTAGATGAAGCCATCATCACACGCGACCAGGAGTTCCACGTCGCTGTCTCTGTCAAGGTTGATCAGAAGCGGCGATGATCTAACCGGTCCGCCGACCGGAAGAGGGAAACCGCCTACCATCCTACCATCTCTGCTGTAACCCACGATTCGCCCGTCTTTAGTGCCGACGATTATGTCGGGATACCCGTCTCCGTCAGCGTCTCCCAGAATCGGCGAAGAGTCGATCAGATCTGTGCCGCCGCCCGGGAGGCTCAGCATGACCGGGAAGTTACCCACCGGCGCACCATTAAAATTGTAAGCAAAGATCTTGTTGCCCGAGGCCAAGATTATCTCCAGATAGCCATCTTTATCCAGGTCTCCCAGAACCGGGGCGGACGCAATACCTTCGCCAGCTGATACGGGGAATCCTTCCAGCAAACCCAGTTCTGTGTCATAGGCGTATATCTCTCCTCCTGCCATGCAGCAGAAGACCACGTCGCTGCTGCCGTCCCTGTCCAGGTCCCCTACCACCAGGTGGCGTCCTATGTCTCCACACGCGTCGGTACACTCCACAAAGTCCTGAGAGTAGATGTTCCACTTACATAGTTGAGCCTCATGTCCCTGGTGACTTGTTACCACGAAATTGACAGTGCAGTCTCCGGTGGTTGCCAGCCCGTAAACGGACTTCTGGAAAGGGGAGGAATACAGAACTTCGCCTGCAGAGGAGATAACGACAACGCCGACGTCCAGAATTCTGTCAGTCGCCACAAATATCTCCAGGCCTGATTTCGAGGAGTCGAAATTGGCGATCACCGGCATCGTCGTAATGCCGGTTGGCGCCGGGTCACCCAGCTGAAGGGGGAAGCCATCTACGGGGTCCGCTCTTCCGTTCTGGTCTCGATCATAAGGATGCCAGACGCAGACTTTGCCCTTCGCAGTTGCCGCCACCACCTCCAAGGTGTCGTCTCCGTCCAAGTCACCCAAGGATGGGGGTCCGACAAAGTCCTCGTTCTCTTCGGCGAATATGGCCAGCGGCAGTGTGGTCAGGGTGGAATCGTATAGCATTATCTCCACCGAATCCGGATACGGGAACAAGCTGGCACCTGAAGCATCCCACCCGTGTATGAACCGACCGGAGGAAGCGAATATCCTTAGGTCATTCTCCGCAGAGACCAGAGAGCTTACCCCCGCCTCGGGAATGAACTTTTGAGGGAAACCGGCCTGAACCCAGGCTGTGGAAACATCCAGCGTCATTACCGTATCCGATCGGCCGACATCGGCGACCTGGATGTGGGTGTCCGACCCGCCTCTGCTTCTTGACGAAGGAAACGTGTAAGGACCAAAATCGGCATTATTGCCCCGGCGAAACATGTCCTCGGCCCGGCCAAACCCGGTGTAATAGTTGCCTCCGAAATCTATGATGCCGTCCGCCTCCTCCAGTTCCAGAAAGCGCCGATCCTTATCCACCTGGAGGTGATTGTCCCAGAAGTTGTTCAGTCCGTCAAGATCGTAGTCATAATAGGCCACATCTTCGTCCAGATGCCAGATGAGAGTTCCCGAGCCTGGCAGAAGCCAGTCATATTCCCGGTTGTAATCCAGCTCGGCATCCACCGGACCCAGGATGACGTTGGTGGCGCTGTCCGCCCGCAGTGCGCTAAATCCGTCGCCGTCCAAGTCCTGCTGGCGATTCTCCACCAGAAAATACTCGCTCGGACTGATGGGAATCCGGATCAGTCGAAGCTGGTCGGTCAGCATCTCGGATGCTCGCAGCTCTATCTCCGTCTGATTCTTGATCTCCACCGGTTCTACGAATCCGAGGAAGGCCTTGCTCCACGCGCAGGGGTAAACCGGCAGCACGCCGTTGACGAAAACGTCATAGCCCACATCCACCCCTACGTTTTGGGCATTGTTATCCATCAAAGCGAAATCGCCCACCTGGGTCATGAAGTTTACCGAATTATACAGATCGGGCAGACCCAATTGATGACCAAACTCGTGAGCGAACTCCGCATTCAAGGCACCGACTCGATTGTCTTGTGATCTGGTTTCCGGCATAAAAATACCGTCCGTTATTGGAAACGTGTCGCCGTCCACCCACACCGTATCACTAAGCCTGATGTAACCGGTGAAAAGATCTCCCGGGGTGGGATTGACCAGTTCTCCCAGATCGCTCTGCAGGTCCGAGCCGGCGTGAAAGATCACAAAGCAATCATACTGTGAGAAGTCGATTCCGTAAATCTGCGGATCTTCGTACACCGAGAAGGAATCCGCCAGATTGAAGCTGTCGTGGAAGAACTGTCTGAGCATCTCCACCTTGTAGGAGAGAGACGAATCCGGGGCGCCGTAGTGAGCCATGGCATCTGGCAGCCGATAAGCCAGGCTCTCGTGTTTGGGAAAGACCTGGCCTTCCAGCGCCAGCCCTCCGCTTGATACCGTCGACCAGTAATTGTGCAGGGCCTGAATATGCTTGGTGAAGAAAAGCGTATCGTGAGGCGAGGGGTCTATCAGGTGGCCTTCCTCCTGCAAGAACTCCTCCTGAGCTCTCATGTCGAAAAGTCCGTTGCCCGTGGTTCGGGGATCGTCCGGAATCTCTTCCTCAAACTCCACCCTGATGGCCAAAATCCTGAGCGTCCTCATTTGCGGAAAGGCAACCTTGGATAGGCGCGGAGGGGAAAACGGAGCCTCTCTTTCCAGTGCCAGCAGGTTCCGCTGAGACACGTCGCTTATGAAGCCGAGATTCTGAACCGGTCTGGTTGATTTTTCCTCGAAGGGCGGGCTATCCTTGTCCCGAATCCGAAGCACCCGTTCGGAGCTTGGATGCGCCAGTCCTGCAAAACAGAAAAAGGCGACCGTGGTCGCGCCGATCAATTGGAACAGAACTTTGGCTCTTTGCATTTCAGATGACGGTTGTGGATCTTTGAGTTCATCGTGCCAGCCGGAACGGCTTTGCTGCGATTTGCGGCTAACTTAGAATCTCCCGGTCATGGAGAACCGCATGGTATTGGACAGGGCCGATGTCTTGCTTGAAGGGATGTAGGCGAAATCGAATCTGAAGAGGCCGTACTGCAATCCCGCGCCGAACGTCGGGTTTTTCACGTCGCCAACCTTGTCGTACACGTATCCGGCGCGCAGGGAGACGTAGGTTCCATACCAGTATTCCGCACCCATATTCAGGATGGCCTCCTCAAGCTCCTGGCTGACGGGATCGTCCAGACCAACACGTTCCTTGTTTACCTCGAGTGTCCCGGTCAGACGATTAAACGGACTGTCCACGATCCGATAGGCCAAGCCCACTGCCAAGTTACGTGGCAGAGGATCGGACTGGTTCAGATCGATGTAGGCGATGTTGCGACCCAGGTTGGTCAAGGCCGCTCCCAGAGTCAGCTTCCTTATCGGGGTCTTGTACAAAAGTCCCGCGTCCAGGGCGAAGGACGATCCTGACCCCTTGCCCTTCTCCAACCCCGCTCCCTGGTCGGCCAAATGGCTGTAGATTACTTTGGCAGAGAGGCCGGTGGACAGGCTGGGACTGAGCCGGCTACCGTAGGAGAAGGTGAATGCCATCTCGTAACTGTCGAAGGTTCCCAGTACGTTGTTGAATTCGTCTGTGCGGACGTTTTCGCCCAGGGAGAGGAAAGTCAGATTCGCGCCCACCGTTCCCCATCCCTCCATGTGGACGACGCCCGAAAGGTAGTCATAATACAGATCGCTGGCCAGTTCGGGCAGCCAGTTGGCGTGCATGAAGGTAATCTCCCTCTTGGCGTGGGCATATATAACCACCTTCTCTGCGGTGGCAAACCACGACTCTCCATCTTGATGGACGATCTTCTTGGTGCTCTGCCGCTCCAAACCAGCGTGGTAATACCTGCTCCAGCTTTCCCCGTCCCATCTTATGGTCCCGTACTGTGTTCCCACGAACAGCTTATTCGACCCGGCCTCGGTCAGCGAGAGAATCATGCTCCCCAAGGCATTGTAGTAAACATATATCTTGGCTCCAGGTTCCAGCTTCCCGGTGGGATCCAGCCGGTTGTAATCTATGATCATCTGGGAGAGCTTCGAGATCCTCTCCTGATCATCCGATCTCAAGAACTGCCGCGCCACCGAGTTGACGTCGTCTCCTTCCTTGGCGTCATAGAGCCGGTAACCGTAGGTAAACCATCTGTCTCCGTCGTACCTTTTCAGGCCGCGGTCGGTTCCGACCCATAGATTTGCCCGACCGTCCAGGCTGAGCGCGGTGACCTTCCCGCTCAGCGCCAGCTCGTAAGGAAGGTTGATGACCTGCCCCGCTCCCAGAGCGGAATCGCCGAGCGAGTTGTATGCCTTGACCGCGGCTACCGACTGGGCGACGATGTTTTCGTTTTCGCTGCCCAAGAATCTTTGGACCACCTTCTCCAGTTCGTCTCCAATTCTGAATGAGTACTGCTCATGCGGCTGCCACGATTCACCGTCGAGTTTGAAAAGCCTGGTCTCGGTGGCGGCCCAGAACTCCCTTTCCCCGACGTTTGCGAAATCCACCACAGCCACATCCTCCACATCTCCCGCGAAAGGCACGTTGGTCCACTTGGTCCCGTCGAATTTCACCGCACCCTGATCGGTCCCCACCCACGCGTAACGCCTGGAGACGGCCAGAATCGCAGTTATGCGATTTGACGGGAGACCATCTTCGCTCGAGAATCTGCGCCACCTCTTTCCATCGAAGGAATGAAGACCACTCTCGCTTCCTATCCAGAGCATCTTTCCGTCCGAGGACATAGACGTAAGTTTTCCGTCGAACAGTATCCGGTAGGGAATCTTCACCGACCCGGGCAATCTTCCGGTGACAACTTGGCGAAGTAGAGAAGAGATTTCTTCGGTCTCTTTGGATGAAAGGGCATCATCGCTCAAGAAGTCGTTCACCCTGGAAACAAGATTTGAGAGATTCTCTGACGACAGAAGCAACTCATCCCAGGAGGTCAGCACATCTTCCCACAGCGACGAAAGATCTTCTCCCGCCTGTTGGCTCCGCTCCAGAACCTTCTTTTTCAATGCCGACAGCGAGTCCTTGCCGACCGAATGATTGAATTCGGCGGTAAGCTCCTTCATCCGCGCTATCTTCGCCTGGTCCTGCACCTGCGAAAACTTGGCCAGTATGCTCTCCAGCGTCTCGCCGGTCGAGGGAGAGTATCTCTCGTAGTTGAGCCATTTACCCCGGTGCAGCCTGAACAGATCCGACTCACTGATCGCCCAGACATCGTACCGTTTGTAGTTCAACTCCGGTATGTCGTTTCTCAACAGAGCCATCGATTCAAGCTCAAACTCAGCCGGCAGCGGATACTCCAACCAGGTGGAAGTCAGGGGATAGACCCCCAGACCTGCCGGATTCCAGTGGGTGGCCGTGGCATCATCCGAGATGGCCACAAAAGCCTCGCCCATTCCGGCAGCCCTGGCCCCGGCCGCTATCCGCAGGAACAAAACGGCGGATCGGCTTACGTCGGCACGACAATCCGAGCCAGCAAACCCGATCATCCAACCCATTAAGAGACAGGCAAGTATTACCTTCCTCATATCGAAAACCTCCTTGCGATCCCAGCTATTACCGTCATGCGCTTCAGCTGATTTCATGGACTTTCCTCTGGTTCCCAGGTTCTGTGTCTTTACTGCTCGACTTGAAATATAGCCATTTCTTTAAAATCGGCAAGATTTTTGGAAAGATGAACGCACCTGGAAAGTGAGCTTCTTCCCTATGAGTGAGTCTCATCGTCTCTCACCGCACTACCAGCGCCTTTCCGAATGCCTCCTTTGTTTTCCTCTCTCCATTTACCGTGCCTTCCGCAGTGATCTTGTATATGTAAATGCCGTTGGCCACCTTGTCTCCGTCGTCGTCTTCTCCGTTCCACGTGGTCGAGAAGTTGTATCCGCTGCGCGCTGAGGCAAAGGGTATGTGCCGGATCAGCCTTCCTGCCTGGGTAAATATCTTTATCTTCACCCTATCCACGTCGGGCGATAGGTTATAGCAGAAACTGGTCGTCTCCGAGAAGGGGTCGAAGGGGTTGGGGTAGTTCATGACCTGGGAAAGTTCAAGCTCCCGGCGCTGGCTCACCCTAACCCTTACTTCTTTCACGGACGAGTTATTGGCGTTGTCCCAGGCCTTTATGGTGAGCGCGTGATCACCTTCCGACAGGTTTGGCAGAGGATGTTCAAGCGAGCCCTGCTGGTAGCTTCCCATATCGTACTCAAAACTCTGGGTGAGATCGAGCTGATTCTGGAAGTCCTGGTCGATCGTCAGGGTGATGCCGTGTCCCACCTCGCCGGTGATGTTGATTCCGTGCTCATCAAACAGGGCGAGCCCGAGGAGGGAGTTGGGGAGTATCGTCTCTCCGTCAACAAAGATCTGCCTGTCGTCGAAGCTTAACGTTATCTGCGGCCCGACCGTATCTATCACCGTGGTATCGGAGCCTCTGATCACCAGGGAATCGCGAACCCCGGCCCCGTCTTGGTTCTGACCCTGCAGGTAGACGCTGATCCTGCCCGTATTTCCCCCATAACTTATGTCCTTGGGCACCACGAAGCTGGCCTGGAATCTTCCTCCCTCCACATCCGCGTCGCCTTTGAACATGACCAGGCCAGGCAGATCATAGTCCACCTTCGCCCCGTTGGGCATGGTATGGCTCCTTTCTCTTTCGGAGTCAAAGGCCAATATCCTGACCGTTCCGTCCAGGCCGGTCATCAATTCACCCGTGCCGTCCCTGATCTCGCCGTCGACGCTCACCAGGCTCAGGGCGGAGATGGTATCCGGCTGTACCTGGGTCAACACCGCTTCAAGCCTGGGTGCTGCCAGCTTCATCACCGGGTCGCCGAAAAGAACGAACTGCCGGTCGTTGGAGTTGGGCTGCCTCAGGAGCTTGGCGATGAAAAGAGCCTCGCCGATGGACAGGGAGTCCTGATTCAGCAGAAGGTCGTAAACCTTGTAGTTCAGCGCGGCATTCGGGTCTGGAAAAACCAGCCAGGTAGCCGAGATGGTGGCGATGGAGCCTTTGTCCTGGCTTCTCAGGAACTGCTCCCCCATTCCCTCTCCAAACGGGTTGAAGAACAGACCGATACTGCACGAGGCCGTGTATATCAAAGGCAGCTTTCGCCCGTTACGGAGCCGCGGAATGTCCTGACTGCGCTTGAAAACCTTCTCGTGCGCCCACACGTCCGGGTTGCCATGCCCCATATAGTTGATGATCAGCGTACCGGAGTTGAAAGCGTTTATGATCGCATCCTCGGCCTCTGGCTTCTCCTCCTTAAGGTCAAAGGGATACTCCATCAGATATATCTTGCTCAGATTAAAAACCGGCGGAACGTGAAGATCGGCCAACTCCTCTGTATCCCGCGTGTGAAATCCTTCGGAGTTTGAGGTGCTGGTGAATTCATCATCGGCCACCAGCGTGATCAGATTTCTCCAGGTTCCGAGTTGGGGATCGTCTTCATAGCCGATGACCTTATCCAACACCACCTGAACCTCCTCCTGGCTCCTCACCGGCCATCGGGCGATTACCATGTCCAGTCCCCTATCCAGCGGCCCGTAAGCGGAATCCGAATCCAGGAAACCGTATCTGCCGAAGTAGACGTAATTGTCGTCCGAGACCGATCGGTCTCCTTCCCAGGTGGGAGTGAAGGGAGGCATGAAGTTATCCGTGCCGGTTCCCAGATTGTCCTTGTAATCGTAATGCCCGTCCCCCACCAGCAGCGTATATGCAGGCGCAGGTCTCCTCCAGTTCTGATGGGCGAACTTCAGGAAGTCCCTGATGGCCACCGGATCAGGAAGACCTCCCGAGAACTCATCATACACGTCCTGAACCCCGATCACCCTCGTTGACATCTGGTTGAACGATTCCCGAAAGCTCTTCAGGCTGTGCATCTGGTCACAGAAATCCGAATGAGTGATGATCAGAAAATCCGCCTGGTTTGAGACCCCCCTTAAGTCCGATTTCTCGTCGGCGAAAAACCGCACCGGCTTTTTGATCCTGCTTTCGTCCGCCAGAAGGTACCTGCTTGTCGCGTCTGTCTTGACCGTATCCTGGAAGGTGGCAACCTCACCATCTATCTGGGCGCCGATGATTCTCTTGACGTCAAAATAATCGGTGAGCTCAAGCAGAAGTATATCAGGCGAGTGGAGGTTGGAGATCTCATATTGGGCCACACCCTCGGCATCAGGGCTTTCGAACCAGAGCCGCCGGTCGTGAAGCTCGAATCTTCGAGGGTATTCTATCTCGTACCAGTCCAGATAAGCGCCGCCGGGAAAGGCAATGTCCAGAGTATCGACCATTCCCCCGTGAAACTCAAAACTCCGGGCCACGGTCATGGAGGCCGACGACAGCGTATCCAGGATCTCGGCCGGCTCAGCGTTCACCCACAGGCTGGGATGGGCGTCCGTATGCTTGACTCTGATCAAACACGCCTCCTGGGGCACCGCACCCGGCAAGCTAACAAAGAACCGGGCAGAAGGAGTCTCCATCCAGTACCAGTTAAAGTAGTCCGCCACATAGCCTGTCGGATAAACTCTCAGGCTGTTGTCCTGCTCGGCATGGGTTCTGGACCTAAACTGAGAGACCGGGTTCTGTGCCACCGGAGTTCCGTCCTTGGTGCCCATCCGCTTGGGAATGTCCGGAAAAGGCGAGGTGGGTTTGGGGCTGAATGTCAGCCAGAAAACGTTTTCGTCGGTGAAGGGATTGGTGTGAAATCCGGTGACCTTTCCCCCGGAATCGTAGTCCCAGTCATTCGTCGACCAGCCATAAAAGAGAACATAGTCTTCCGGGTCAAACGTGCCGTCCTCTTCCCCCGACACCAGGATGGCGATCTCCTCCAGTTGCAGAAACGGATTGGAATTGTCCAGGGGCAAAACCCGGCCTCCGCCGGAGAACATCCTCATGGTTCGAGGATCCAGAGAGCTTACCGGAACGCCCGCCTGAACCAGCACGGATCGGTCGATTTTGTATATGGCATTCTCCCGCACCACCGCCTTGTACCAGTTGTCAGAATGCCCGAACGGGTAGGGAACAGCTAGCTTGGGCAGGGCCGGCTGATCTTTGGTTCTTCGCCACGCTCGGGATTCATCGTAATTGAGCAACAGGTTTTGGTAAACCCTCTCGAACGACCCTGTGCTTTCCTCGATTCTTCCCGCGCCACCACCCAGAAAGCTGACGGCTATTGTGATACGTGTGTAGTATCTGACGGTTTTTCGGACAGGATTGTACTGGACCGGGTGGATCTCCAACTGGACTATCCTCTGGCCTCTCATGAAGATTGGAGCATCAAACGAAACGATCTCAGGAGGATATAAGCGGTCCTGAGTCTTTCTTGTGGCCGAAGGCACGGCACGGTAGCCCACCTGAGCATTTTCATCGTGGCTTATCCTGGCTCCATATGCCAAATCTATATTCGATAGTTCTCCCCCTTCTTTATCCAAAATGTCCACCCAGACGTCTCCTTCCACTGGAACTCCGATGATCACCCTTCTCACCGGCGCCAGGGGTTCTCCGGGCAGGTTTGCCAATCCACATTTGCTGATGTTTATTACGTCGAAGAATCGACCCCCCATTTCAATCTTTCCGCTCTCGATTTCGGGCACCAGATAGCGGAAGGTCACGCCATCCTGATCCGAGCTGAGTATCTCCATATCATCGTATTCGGAGGCGGCGGCTGCCCCGTTCCAGAGGCAGCATGATAGCACTCCCAAGATCGTCAGGACGGACAGAAAGACTCGTGTAGAACTCACTGTCTCCATAGACAGAAAAGCCGAGTAAACCCTCAAAACGCAGAAGCTCTTCCCTCTAAGATTTTCGGGAAGCACTACTCGGCTGGATGGCCTACAATCGCTCCAGCCAAAAGGGTTCGGGACTGACTTCCTCATAGAATCGACAAGGACCTTCCGCTATTTACCTGCCGCAGAGACTCAGGCACAAACATCGCGGATTCGAATAACAAACCCTTTAGCTGTTGCTCCTATAGGCTTACCTCTCTTTGATTTATTTTCCCTATTATACAATACAAATCCGTTTTGTCAACTCTTTTCTGCCAGTCTTCCTCAGCCCTGATCCAGGTCATGTGCCTCGGAATCGTAGGACATCCGGGATCCTTTCTCGCAAGTCTCTACATCGCAACAAGTTGTCACCCAACCAGCCTGACCTTAACCAAGCTTGCCAGGTTGTCCGCTCTGAAAGCCTTTATGAATGAGCAGGCCACCTCATATGCCCTCTGTTCTATCTGCCCCGCGTTGACACTAGGGATGGAATCTATCTCCTTTTTGAACTCTCTGGTGGCAAACTTTATGTCTTTTCCATGATCGCCGGCCCATTTCTTCATCTCATCAAGAAGATCTTTCGGCAGAAACTCATGCGCTATGTTTTGCCACTGTGTGCCCACATTCCCTTTACGAATCCCATAATCGCCGAATTTGCCCACAACGCTCATCGGGGTGCCGGTGATCCCGTGTTGGGCGATACACACCCCTCGGGGTCTTACGGCATCAAAGACTTCCTTTGTCCTATCCAGGTCGATGAAGATCTTTTCGCCTTCCAGGTAATTGCCGTGTTTGGAGCCGTTGTTGATGGCCAGAAGGTCGGGATCAACGCCGCTTTCGACCAGGGAGTCGATGAATGTCCGGGCCTCTTCCACGGTCGTGAGTTGGGCTTCCTGACCGGCAGCTTTGACCTCACCCACCTCCACCTCCAGACCCAAACCATACGGTCGAATAAGCTCCGCCAACTGGCCGGTTATGCGAATGTTGTCCTCCAGCTCATTAAAGGACGCATCAATGGCGATCGAGGTGTACCCCGCTTCCAACTCGGCCTTTATTTGCTCCCTGGCTGATTCCAGAGCCTCGGTGCTGGTATCCTTGACCGTGGTATGATCGCCGTGGATGAAAAAGGGCTTTGAAAATCCCGTGCTCTGCGCATACTCTATTATGGTCTCGAAGAAGATCTGTGGTGTCTGGCCAGTGTATCCGCCGTCCACTCCACCCTCGGTCTTGGCCAACTCGAGAGCCACCACCGAATCCAGCTCTTCTGCCGCCCTGAGTATGCCCGGAATAACGTGCTTGATGCGCGCATTGCATGCCATTACGATGACCTTCTCGTCTCTCAGAACCTTGAATATGTCATGGGAATTGATCAAGCATACCTTGCTCCGGCTCCCCAGCTTCCTGCGAATATGTTCGGGCCTCAAGTCCAGCATTTTCGCATCTGTGCTCACCGCTGACATCTAAAAACCCCTTTCTCCAGCAAGTTTCTACTTTATACGGAGGCTGAAAACCCAAAAGTTGGGCCTGTTTTGGATCACTTGAGGGCAGGGCCGGGATCATCGCGGCCACCGGCGTCGGGAGCGGGTTTCACAATCCCATCTTTTCGGAAAATCCGGCTTCGATCACCGGTCTCGTCAAACTACCTGCAACCAGCGCAGCCGTATCGATCAGTCTTGCCGTCGCAGAAAGAGAAGCGTCCGCATCATGGGCTTGACGTGTTCTCTACCAGAGCTTCCTTGGATCCGTAATCCTGCCCTCCACCGCGGAAGCTGCTACAGTGGCAGGGCTGCAGAGATAGACTTCTGCGCCTTTTCCCAATTTTCCCAAAAAGTTCCGATTGGAGGTTGACAAGAGAATGTCTCCTTTTCCCAGCACCCCGTGATGCCCGGAGGTGCACAGGCTGCATCCAGGATTGGTCACCATGGCACCAACACCCATGAAGATCTGATAGAACCCCGCCTCGAGCATGTTCATGGCCACCTCTTTCGTCGCCGGGGTCACAATCATTCTCACGTCCGGGTGAATCTTTCCGGCCTTCTTGAGAATCTTTGCCGCTGCCTTGAAATCCTCCAGCCTTCCGTTGGTACACGAGCCCATGAAGCCCTCGTTGAAAGGCCTGCCTTCCACCTCCTCCACCGGCTTCACGTTTTCCGGAGTGTGCGGACAGGCGATCTGGGGAGTCAACCTGTCCACGTCGATCTCCACCTCGTCAACGAAGCTGGCATCCTCGTCCGATGTGACTATTTCCAAATCGTCTCCGCATCTTTGGCGCAAAAACTCCAGGGGCTCTCCATTAGGCTCGACAAAGCCAATCTTGGCATTGACCTCAGTCATCATACTTCCCAGGGTCAAGCGTCCCGCCAAAGAAAGATTGTCGATAGGCTCGCCGCAGAGCTCCAGGGATCTGTAGTTGGGCATATCGGTGCCTATCTCCTTGACGAACTTGAGGGTCACATCTTTGGCAGAGACCGGCTCCTTGTAGCTCCCCTTGAAGGTTACCTTGATGGTCTCCGGAACTTTGAACCAAAGTTTTCCGGAGTACCAGGCTGCCACGATGTCGGTATTTCCGACACCTGAGGCGAAGGAACCGACTGAGCCGAGAAGATTCATGTGACTGTCCGTGCCGATCACCACAGATCCGGGCCTGATCATCCCCCTTTCCAGAAGAACGTGCTGACCGATTCCCCAATTGACGTCAAACAGATTCTTTATCCGCTGTCTTTTAGCGAACTCCCGGCACAGGGCCTGGTTTTGTGCCACCTTCATGTCTTTGGCCGGCGCCTGGTAGTCGAACGTCAGCGCAATCTTTTCGGGGTCTTTCACCTTGCCCCTGTTGGTAAACCTGTCGAACTCCAGGACCGCATTGGGTCCGCCGAAATCGCGGATAACCGCCAGATCAACCTCCGCCCAAACGCGATCGTTTGCCGACACATCTTGCCCGGATGCCCTGGATAGTATCTTCTCGATCGTGGTCTTTCCGGCCATGCTTCTCTTCTCCAATCTGATCTTATCGTTCCGAACCAGTGCAGATATAGGCGAAGGGCTCAACCTCCCACCATAGGAGAACGAGGGTTCTTCGCTACATTTCGGGCTCGTATTCGTGCGCGAACTTTATTCTCTTCGATACCGGCGGATGGTCATAGAGTAAAAACTCAATTACGGGACTGGGTTCCGGGTCAGAGAGATTCATGTAGGCCAACTTCTCCATGGCAGAGACGAAGGCCTCGTTCTTGTGGGTCATGTCCAGGGCAAACTTGTCTGTTTGCCTCTCCATCTGTCTGGAGAGCGCGGGGAATACCGGCATGGTGAACAGGCCGTAGAGCGTGAAGATCAGCAGGATTACAGGCAAGCCTGCCACATCAGCCGTATTTTCGATTTTCATTCGATGCCTGAATCTGGTTATGACTTTGGGTCCGGTCAGATGAATCAGGAAGAATCCGATAGCCGACATGATCGCGGAGTAGAGTATTCCCAGCCAGATATGATGCATCAGATTATGCCCCATCTCGTGCGCGATCACCACTTCGATCTCGTCCGTGGTGAACTCGTCGAGCAGATTGTCGCCCAGCACGATCCTCTTGGTGTTGCCCAGCCCGGTGAACATCGCGTTCGCCTTCTTGGTCTGCTTGCTCATGTCCATGGTGAAAATATCCTCCACCTGGACATCTGCCTTCCGGGATAGACTCACCAGCCTGTCCCTCAGTTCACCCTCCGGCAGGGGCGTGTACACGTTGAAAAGGGGCATGATCAGAATCGGGGCCAGGTTTACCAGCACGATAGTGAAGAGAATGAAGACGGCGGAGACGTAAATCCACCAGGTCCTGGGCGCTTTCTTCAAGAGGAGGTATATGACTTCCACCGCGATCAGAGCGATGATGGCCAGAACCATCAGGGCCAGAAGCTGCTCTCCAAACCATTGCGAAAAGGATTGGTTGGAAAGACCGAACCGGTGCTCCAGGTTGAACCCGTAGTAGCTGGAAGGAAAGCCAACTATAAAGACGATGATCAGAAACATGATGGTGTAGAAAGCCACCACCCAGAAACGCCTCTTGGTGATCTTTTCGATCTGCTTTCGCAGAAAGGCAGAGATCCCAAGAAACAGGAACAG
>CAYFQZ010000545.1:0-6499 GCA_964345305.1 uncultured Ignavibacteria bacterium
GCTTCCACCGGCGGAGCCATCTACGGAGAGCAGGATCATTTCCCGGCTGACGAGAATCATCCCGCCAACCCTCTGTCCCCGTATGGAGTAGCCAAGTTGACCATCGAGAAATATCTTCACTTCTACCACCAGACGTACGGGATCGAGTACGTGTCTCTGCGCTATGCCAATGTCTACGGTCCCAGGCAAAACCCCTTCGGAGAAGCGGGAGTCGTCGCGATCTTCACGGAGAGACTTCTGGGCGGCAAGAAAGCCGTTATTAACGGCAATGGAAGGCAGACCAGGGATTTCGTGTTTGTGGACGACGTGGTGGAGTCGAACGTATTGGCGGTCAATCATCCGAAAAGTGATGATTTCAACATTGGCACCGGCAAGGAGACCGACATAACCGTCATCTTCAGGCTTCTGAGGAAGGCGACGGGCTCAAAACAGAAAGAGATTCACGCTCCGGCAAAACCTGGGGAACAGCAGAGAAGTGTGCTGGATAGCTCCAAGGCAGCAAGGCTGCTGCTGTGGAAGCCCAAGCATGGGCTGGAGGAAGGCCTGGCCGAAACGGTCGATTTCTTTCGCAGTGGCGACTGATTCGAAGTATTCCAGCGCAGGTTCAAGAATCGGGAAGGATCGAAAACATGAGTCGCTGTCATATAGTCTTTCTGGGTACTTCCTCTGGCATGCCTTCCCCTGCCCGTTTCTGTTCGTCCCTCCTTTTCCAAACACCCAGGTCAAACTTCCTTTTAGACTGCGGCGAGGGGACAGCTTTTTCACTCGCCAGAAACAAGATTGACCCTCTGCTTATTGACTCGATTTTCGTGTCTCATTCCCACGTGGATCACCTGGGAGGGCTTTTTCTTCTGATTCAGGCCATGTATCTCCTGGAAAGAAGAGGTCCCATGGAGATCTATGTTCCGGACGAGGCCCTGTCTATGGTCAAGGGTTTCTTCAATACCTGTTACCTCTTTCCGGAAAAGCTGAATTTCGAGCTTGCCTTCGCTCCAATAATGCCTGGATTTCGCGTTGATCGTGAGGGGGTGATCCTGAGAGCTCACCCCAACAGGCACCTTGTGGGCAACCGGACTGCGATCGAAGAGCTGAAAATGCCCAATAAGATGCAGAGTTTCTGTTTCGTTCTGAACATATCCGGCAGAACAATAGTGTACTCCTCTGACATTGAATCCACAAAGGATCTGGCTGAAATCGTCGATGGCGCGGACGTTCTGATCACCGAGTGCGTGCATCCCCGCCTGGAGGAACTCCTGTCCCTGATAGCAGAGAAAAAGGTCAAGTCCGTGTTCCTAACACACGTTCCGCCAGAACTGGAGGCAAAGGAAAAGGAGATTCTGCAGAGATCAAAAAAGATGGGTATTGACAGCCTCGCATTCGCTCACGACGGATTGAGCGTACCGGCTTGACTAGTATATTCCCTTATGCGCCTCCTGAGGCGTGACTCTAGGGTCTCCCCTGCTCGAGACGTCCGCGAGTCTTCTTATCTCCTGTCAGACATAGGCTTACGGATGAGCTTGCCGGCTGTCGTATAACACTGCGGTTGGAAACAAAACACCGGAGGTTATGGGGGACTTCAATTATGTTATGTAAGATATTGTTTTACAAACACTTAACTGCACGGGAAGTCAGGCGCAGGGCCTTGCCGTCGTCGTCTGGCTCCCTGCGCGGCAGATGCGACAGTGCGCGGAAAGAAATAATCCTTTGGCTTGCAATAGAATAGCTGGTCGTGTGGCAGGCTTTGTAGGCCTGCGGCAAAAATCTCGGATGGGTGCAAAACTTACTTGACAAGCGCGGCCTGCCGCCGTATACTTATCTTGGAAAGGAGTTGGTGAATTTATCGTACAGAAAGGGGGTTTGAGATGAGATGACGAATGTGATAGTTCGGAACGATGAGACCTTCGAGAAAGCTTTGCGCAGGTTCAACAAGTCCTGTGAGAAAGCCGGCATCATGGCAGACATCAAGAAGCACCAGCATTTTGAGAAGCCTTCCGAACGCCGCAAGCGAAAGTCGGCTGCGGCCAGAAGAAAGACTCGACGAAGAGGGGAGTAGCAATTAATGAACCGAGAGGCAGAGCCTCAAGCCGCTTCCTCCCTCAAGAAGAGGATAGACGAGGATTTAAAGGAAGCGCTGAAAAAAAAGGATGCTTCGAGGCTGAGTGTTCTCAGGATGCTCAAATCGGATATCAAGTACAAGGAAATAGACAAAGGATCGGAGCTTTCCGACGATGAGGTCCTTTCCGTACTGGCTTCGTCGATGAAGAGGCGAAGGGACTCCATTGAGCAGTTTGAAAAAGGGGGAAGAGACGATCTGGCCTCCCGCGAGAAGGCCGAACTGGAAGTGGTTTTGAGATATGTGCCAGAACAACTCACCGAACAGGAGCTTCTGGACATTATCACTCGAGCCATAAAAGACGTGAACGCCACCGGACCTTCCAGCTTGGGAATGGTCATGAAGGAGATTATGCCGAAGGTGAGAGGAAGAGCGGACGGTAAGATTGTCAACCAGATTGTCTCTTCTCAGCTTCAACAGATGTCGGAGTCTTAAGCCACGGTTTTTTTGCGAAAGAAGAGAGCTGGATTATGTAGTCTCTGAGCAAACGGATTTTGCACAACTCCTTCCGGTGCAAAATGAAGATCAAAAAGAGTGATCAACTCGAAAGACGGCACGTTGGCCGGTTACACGTCGAGCAACGTGCCGTCTTTTTTCATCTGCTTGGGTCGGGGGATTCGGATGGGCGGCGCTCATCTCTCCCCTGCCCTCGCGATTAAGTTAACCAAGGGCCGTAAATAAAACGAGGGGATAGATGAACTGGGTGGACATCGTGCTGGTTGCGCTACTTCTGGCCGCGATCGTCATAGGCTCCAGGAGGGGGCTTTTCAGCGGGATCATGGGCATGCTGGGTCTGACCGGAGGAATCCTCTTCTCCATCAGCTACATGGAACAGATCACCGCCAAGTTCCTTTCCCACATGCGAGTTTCGCCGGTGATGGTGGTCTTCATGGGCTTCATCGTGGTGTTCGTCTTGGTGTACGTAAGCATAAAGCTCTTTGGTTATTTCTTCTACAAGTTCGCCTCACTGAAGTCCCTGGGTAACCTGGACAAGGTCGGCGGAGGGATCATGGGGATCTTTCAAGGTTGGATCGTCCTGGGCGTTTTCCTTTTTCTACTAATATTTCTTCCCCTGCCCGATTCCTTTGTGGCCAAGATCGACAGTTCCTTTTTCGCTCCGGGGATGAGAGGAGCGGTGCCCATGATTTACGACGAAACCGCCTTCCTGCACCCGCAGAGCCCTAGCCTGGTTGAGCAGGTGAGAAGGGCTCTGACCGTCAAGCCCGAAGGGTCGGCCCGAGACCTGGGCGCATTCTCCGGCGAAGGCGCATCCGTATCCAGGATCATCCGCAGCTTGGAGGATTATTTCGGATCGTAGGTTGATTTCGACTGATATAAAGAGCAAGACTGCGTCCCAACGGAGTGAAGCGACCGGGGTTGCTTTTGCGTATCTATTCTGTTGGGATTTGTTTTCTTCTTCTGAAGGTTTTTTGTGGTATGATGGACGAACATACCCTCAAAGTTCTGGAATTCGACAAGATCAGGGAACTCCTGTGCAAGCGGTGCCTATCCGAGATGGGAAGGGAGCTGGCCGCCTCCATTTTCCCCACCAAGGACAGGGAGATCGCTGAGAAGGAGATCAGACAGACCACCGAGTTGAAAGAAATCCTTCTGTACGAGGAGGGCTTTCCCCTGGCTTCCATGCACGACGTCCGGGGCTCGCTGGAAAAGGCGCGCGCCGAAGGGGGCTACCTGGACCCCAGGGAGCTTCTGAATCTCGCCCAGATTCTGGTCATCTCCAGATCATTGATCAGATTCTTCAAAAACAAAAAGGAGAAGTATCCCACCGTGGGCTCCCTGGCCTCGGAGTTGAGGAGCTTTGACCAGCTGCTCTCCGCCATAAACGGAGCCGTAGATCCCTCCGGCGAAATAAGGGATTCGGCTTCGGGGAGACTCTCAGACATACGCCATCAGCAGAAGACCCTCCGCAACCGGATTCTGGACAAACTGGAGAGGATGATTGGCACCCGCAAGGCAAAGGGACCCCGCCAGGATGACATTATCACCATGAGGGACGGCAGATACGTCATCCCCATGGAGGAATCAGATTTCTACCAGAGCCGGGGCATAATACACGATCGTTCCCGCAGCGGAGCCACAGTCTTCGTGGAGCCACTGGTGGTCGTTAAGATGAACAACCAGCTGCGGGAGCTCTCCCTGGAGGAGGAGGCGGAGATCGAGAGAATCCTTGTGGAGATCTGCGACATGATCCGGGAGGAGCTCAAGGATCTGGACGTCACCGTTCGTGTCCTGCAGGAGTTGGATTTCATACATGCCAAGGCCCAGCTCTCCTTCGATTACGATGGAAACCCTCCACTCTTAAATGAGCAGGGACACATAAAGCTGATTGAAGCCAGGCATCCTCTGCTTCAGATGTCCCGAGGAAGGAACCAGGTGGTTCCCCTCTCCCTGGCCCTGGGACAGGACTATACCACTCTGATAATAAACGGCACCAAAGCGGGCGGGAAGACTGTGGCGCTGAAGACCGCGGGTCTTCTCACCCTGATGGTTGCGGCTGGATTGCATATACCGGTAAAGCCCCATTCGGAGATCTCCGTTTTCAGAAGCGTATGTGCCGACATCGGAGACGAGCAGTCCATCGAGATGGACCTATCCACCTTTTCCTCGCACGTTTTACATATCAAAGAGGCCTTGATCGACGCCGATTCGCAAAGCCTTATTCTCCTGGACGAGCTGGGCGGCGGAACCGACCCCAAGGAAGGAGTCGCTCTGGGTGAGGCCGTAATAGATGACCTGATAAGAAAGGAAGCCAGGGCGGTTATCACCACTCACCACGGTGCGCTCAAGTTGTTGGCCCAGGAGTATCCACAGATAAGAAATGCGTCCATGGAGTTCAATAAGGAAACGCTCACACCCACTTATCGATTCCTGATGGGTTATCCCGGTTCAAGCTACGCGATCCAGATCGCTCAGAGGCTGGGTATGCCCGAAGAGATCATCCGGAAAGCTCAGGAGGTTCTGGGCAGCGAGGAGAGGGATTTGGGGCTCCTTCTGGAGAACCTGGAAAAGGACTTAAAGCAGGTCAGAGAAAATCGTCAGGCCATCGAGGAGCAAAAACGAGTCACCCAGGAACTGATGAATCTGTACCAGGACAGGATGAAAAAACTGGATGAGCGCGAAAAGGAGCTAAAGACCAAGGCCTTGCAGGAATCGAAGCTGATGGTGGAATCGACCAGGGTAGAATTGGAGAGGCTGGTAGCACAAATCCGGAAGACCCAGGCCGAAAAGGAAGTGGTCAGGGAAGCTCACCGGGTGGTGGAAGAAAAGAGAGCTTCGCTGACCGAGGAGTTGAAGAAGTTCGAGACCAAGGTGACCAAGAAGCTGGGCATCATCCAGCCGGGCGATTCGGTCTGGATCGAGCCCCTGGCGATAAAGGGCGAGGTCATATCCAAAGACGAGGATTCCAGGAAGTTCAAGGTTCTGGTGGGAAGCGTGACCTATGACGTGGAGGAGGAGAAGCTGACCAGAATCGAGGACGCGGAAAAAGTTGAGGCTGAGCAGGAATACGTGAGCAGCTCCTCCTACACCGTACCTCAGGTGTCGCCTGAGATCGACCTCAGGGGGCTTATGGCGGAGGAAGCCTTTGATATCGTGGACAAATACTTGGACGACGCCTTTCTGGCAGGACTAACTACTATCTCTGTGATCCACGGCAAGGGCACCGGGGCGCTTCGCAAGAAAATCGGGGAGTTTCTGTCGCGCCATCATCGGGTGGAAAATGTAAGACTCGGAGAGTGGGATGAAGGCGGCTCCGGAGTGACGATAGTGAAGTTGAAGGAATAAGCTGTCACGAGTGTTCTAACAGTGAAAAGCCCCAGCCTTGCAAAGCTGGGGCTTATTGCATTCCATCTTGAAAGGATAGGTGAATTGGAAACTAGCAGCCAGGTGGGTCGCCGTTCTTAAAAAGGTAGTTAAGCAAGTAGACGACATCGCCAAGATCGACAATCCCGTCACAGTTGGCATCCCCGGCCTCCAGCGGATCAGGCGGAACGTCATTCTTGAAAAGGTAATTCAACAAGTAGACCACATCTCCAAGATCTATCGCACCGTCTCCATTAGCATCACCGCGGAGGAAGCCCATTGTGTAGAAACTCCAGCTCTCAGTCGACCATCTTTCTGCAGCAGACTGATCGTAAGCACGAACCTTCCAATGCCAAATTGTGTCAGTTCTAAGGTCCACGACGCTTGTGGAGCTATCTAAAAGACTATCAATTCTGACAACCGAGTCTAGAAAGTCCGGTTGTGTACATAGTAGGACGTCATAACGGACAGTGTCATTATCCGGATCAAGAGCATTCTCCCAGTGGAAGGTCTCTGGAAGATAAACCGTATCAGCATCTGATGGCTGAATCAATGAAAAGGGAC
>CAYFQZ010000546.1:0-4608 GCA_964345305.1 uncultured Ignavibacteria bacterium
GTGTCAGACAGGGAGGCACTCAGATCGTTCCTGGAGTTGTCGGAGACAGAGGGGATCATTCCTGCCCTGGAGTCGTCATTTGCCCTCTCCTATGCTCGAAGAATTGCCCGAAGATTCAATCACAGATCGACTCTGATTGTGAATCTCTCCGGGCGGGGAGATAAGGATTTAGAGACCGTGCTTGGGCAGACCGCGTCGAAGGAGAAAACTCGCCAAGAAAGGAACTAAGCAGAGCATGACCTCCGTTTCACAGGCTTTAGAGAATAGCAGAATACAGAACAGGAAAGCTCTGATACCCTACCTCACTGCCGGGTTTCCCGACCAGAGGCTTTTCGCCAGCTTATTGGAGGAGTTTATAAAGATTGGGGCGGATTTGCTCGAGATCGGCATCCCATTCTCCGATCCGCTGGCCGACGGCAGGTCAATTCAATTCTCATCCCAGAAAGCCCTGGAGAATGGGATCAACGTCGAAAAGACCTTCGAGCTGTTGGGTACACTGGGCCAAGTGCACAGAGTCCCTTTGATTCTGATGAGCTACTGTAATCCCGTCTTCTCTTACGGGTTGTCGAGATTCACCATGAATGCAAAGAAGGTGGGAGTCAGCGGTCTGATCATTCCGGACATGATACCGGAAGAGGGGAGATCGGTGGAGAAGGTGTGCCGGGAACACGATCTCGATTTGATCTACCTTCTTGCGCCGACCTCGGGCGCTCAAAGACGGAAAAACATCATCAAACGGTCGAGGGGCTTCGTCTACCTGGTCTCAGTGACCGGCGTGACCGGACGAAGGAATGAGTTGCCCGGTCATTTGAATTCTTGGATCCGCCAGGTGAAGGAGCAGAGCCCACTCCCGGTGTGCGTGGGTTTTGGAATATCAAATGGCCAGCAGGCCAGGTCCATTTCCAAGGTGGCTGATGGTGTAATCGTGGGAAGTGCCATAATCGAGATAATCAGAACGGGGAAGAGCCCCAAAGAGATAGTTAAAAGGACCGGGAAGTTCATACGCAGTTTAAGAGAAGGGATGGACAGTGACTAATCTTCGAGGCATCAGAGGAGCGGTAAGAGTGAGGAGTAATGAAAAAAAGGAGATACTCGCCTCAACCAAAAAACTCCTATTGAGAATGGTCGAGGAAAATGACGTAAGGACGCAGGACATCGCCAGCATCTTGCTGACCGCGACCGTGGACTTGGACGCGGAGTTCCCGGCCTACGCATTCCGAGATATGGGCTGGGACAAGGTTCCGGTTCTCTGTGCCCAGGAGATGGAGGTTCCTCAGAGCATGACTAGAGTGATAAGAGTTCTATTGCACGTTAACACGTCTAAGTCTCAGAATCAGATCAGACATCAATACATGGGCGAAACCAAGAGCCTCAGACCTGATCTATGCGGAGGGAACGATGATGATAGTTGTGATGAAAAATGATGCTACGGTCAAACAGATAAGTGCGGTGATCAAAAAGGTGGAGGAGCTTGGATTTGCACCTCACCTCTCCAGGGGACAGGAGAAGACCATAATCGGAGTGGTGGGCAACGAAAGAAAGGTTGAGCCCCAGGTCTTTTTGGCCCTTCCTGGGGTTGACAACGTGGTTCCCATCCTGAAACCGTTCAAGCTCGCTAGCCGGGAGTTCAAGAAGGACTCCACGGTGGTGGCTTTGAATGGGATCAGAATCGGAGGCGAGGAGATTGTGGTGATGGCCGGACCCTGTGCTGTGGAGAGCCAGGAACAAATCCTTTCGACGGCTGAGGTGGTAAGAAAGGCAGGAGCAAAGATCTTGAGGGGAGGAGCTTTCAAACCCCGGACCTCTCCTTACAGTTTTCAGGGTTTGGGGAAGAAGGGATTGGAGTTGTTAAAGGAGGCCAAGGAGATAACCGGCCTGGGAATAGTCACCGAGGTGACGGCACCTCAGCTTGTTGATCTGGTTGCTTCCTACGCGGATATCCTGCAGATTGGCGCCAGAAACATGCAGAATTTCTCTCTGTTGGAGGCGGTGGGAAGGACCACGAAGCCGGTGCTCCTGAAGAGGGGGATGATGTCCACCGTGGAGGAGCTGTTGATGTCCGCAGAGTATATCCTCTCCAACGGGAATCCCAACGTGATCCTGTGCGAACGGGGCATAAGAAGCTTCGAGAAATACACCCGGAACACCCTGGACATCTCGGCGGTTCCTCTGATAAAGAAGTTGAGTCATCTTCCGGTGATCGTGGACCCAAGTCATTCCACCGGCCAAAGGTATCTGGTCGGGCCGGTCTCAAAGAGCGCCATTGCCGTGGGCGCCGATGGGCTCATAATCGAGGTTCATCCTCACCCCGAGGAAGCGCTCTCCGATGGGGTTCAAAGCCTGCCTCCTGAAAAATTCTCTGAACTAATGGAGGAGCTGAACCTGATTGCCCAAGCTGTGGGAAGGAGATTATGAGAAGCCTAAGCCAGCTGAAGATCTTAATCGTCGGTTTGGGACAGATAGGCGGGTCCTTAGGTATGGACCTGGTCAAAAGAAGACTGGTAGCCGAGGTTATCGGATTTGACACAGATGAGCTTGTACTCAAACGGGCAAAGGAACTGGGAGTCGTTGATGGTCTGGAAGATTCCCTAACTGAGGGTATAGGGAGAGCGGACCTGACTATCTTAGCCGTACCCATTCGAGAGATTAAGAGACTCCTAAAGGTGGTGGGTCAGTCCATAAGCGAGGACGCGGCTGTCCTGGACGTGGGTAGTACCAAAGTCGAGATTCTGAGCATGGTGTCCCAACAGAAGCAGATGGTGAATTTCATCGGCGGCCATCCGCTGGCCGGAAGCGAAGGACACGGATTGGAGTCAGCCCAGACGGGCAAGTTTGCGGGCACCGTCTTCGTACTTGTGCCTCATCCGAAGACAAGACCTGGGTGGATCGAGATAGCAAGAAGACTGGTTGACGGTCTGGATGCCCGACCGCTGCTGATAACGGCCGAAGAACATGACCAACTGATAGCCCTGACCAGCAATCTTCCGTATGTTCTTTCTATAGGGCTGATGCAACTTCTCAACAAGCACGAAGAAAAACATGAGAAAGTCTGGGAGCTCATTGGAGGCAGCTTCAGAAGTGCTACCAGAGTGGCCTCCTCTTCTCCCCGGTTGAGCCTGGATATGTTTCTGACCAACCGGAAGAACGTGTCGAAAGCAATAGAGTTGATGACCGAAGAACTGTTTCTCTTAAGAAAGATGGTGGAGAAGCAAGATGAAGATTCTCTCAGAGATTCTATTGAGAGGGCAAGGAATAAGAGGAAGCTGATTCAGAATGGATGAGAAGATCCGGCCAGCCTCGAGGATACGAGGAAGAATCCAAGTTCCGGGGGACAAATCCATCTCCCACCGCGCGCTGATGTTGGGATCGATGGCTGAAGGCGAAGTTTCGGTCTCAAACCTTTCAACGGCTGCGGACTGTGCCTCCACCGGCACCTGTCTTCGCGACCTGGGAATCGAAATAGAGAGACAGGATCGCACCAAGGTTCTGGTCAAAGGCCGGGGCGCATTTGGGTTCCAGGAGCCGTCCGGGGTCCTTGATGCGCAAAATTCGGGAACCACGATCAGACTCTTGTGTGGGCTTTTGGCCGGACAGAACTTTTACTCCGTGATCACTGGAGATGGCTCTTTAAGAAGGAGGCCCATGGGAAGGGTCATTGAGCCGCTGAGCAGAATGGGAGCAAGAATCTTCGCCCGCGACGGTAGTACCAAGCCGCCCATCACTATCCTGGGAAGTGAGTTGGAGCCTATAGAATACACCTTGCCCGTTGCCAGCGCACAGGTGAAATCTGCCATTCTGTTTGCCGGACTTCTTTGTCACGGCGAGACCATGGTGAGAGAAAAGCTGCCCACGCGTGATCACACGGAGAGAATGTTGAAATACCTGGGGGCCGACATCGAAATGTCCTCCGGTGAGATCATTCTCAGGGGTGGGACCAAGCTGTTGGCCAAAGATATCTTCGTTCCCGCAGACGTATCTTCCGCTGCATACTTCATTCTGGCCGCCGTCCTTACCGGAGACTCCAGGTTGGTGGTGGAAGACGTTGGTCTCAACCCGGAGCGCATGGGCTTCATCAACACCTTGAAGAATATGGGGGCGGAGATCAAGGTCGAGGATGTCCGGGAGAAAAATGGGGAACCTTTGGGGAGTATCGAGGGACACTCCTCAGAGTTGAGGGCAATTGAGGTCTCGCCGGAGATGATACCCTCGATGGTCGATGAGATACCTGCCTTAGCCCTCGCTGGCACCCAGGCAATGGGAAGAACCATTATCCGGGGAGCCGGAGAGTTGAGATTCAAGGAATCAGACCGATTGAGATCAATCGCCATCCAACTGAAAAAGTTAGGAGCGAAGGTCACGGAGAAAGAGGACGGCTTGGAGATCGAAGGTCCCACAAAGCTCGCCGGGACAGTCTGTGAAACATACGGGGATCACCGTCTGGTTATGACGCTGGCCGTAGCGGGCCTCATCGCGCGGGGAACAACAACGTTAAGAGATGCAGAAGTTGCGGGCGTTTCCTTTCCCGATTTCTTCGAGAGATTAGCTCAACTGACCGGTGAAGAGTATGGCTGAGAAAACCAACTGCAGGATATTCGGAATTATCGGTGG
>CAYFQZ010000547.1:0-3091 GCA_964345305.1 uncultured Ignavibacteria bacterium
ATGCAACGGATAACATCCGCTTAATCCGTTCCATCCGTTGAGAGCTATTCAGACCAACACGTTTTCCCGATACTCTCCCCAAACCGACCTAAACAAGTCCTGTCAACGGATTAAACGGATGCAACGGATAACATCCGCTTAATCCGTTCCATCCGTTGAGAGCTATTCAGACCAACACGTTTTCCCGATATTCGCCCCACACCGACCTAAACACATCACAGATTTCGCCTAGCGAAGCATAGCCGTCCACACACTTGATGATAGGTGGCAGGAGATTCTCTTCGGTGTGGGCTTTTGCCTTTAGCTCCTCCAGACATTTCTTGACCTTGGCCGTGTCTCTTCGCTTTCTGACCTTCGACAGTCGACCTCTTTGTTCTTTGGCCACCTTGGGGCTGATCCGGAAGACCTGTTTGATCTGCTCCTTGTCGGTAACAAACTGATTCACTCCGACGATGGTTCTTTCCTCTTTCTCCACCGCCTTTTGATACTCATACGCGCTTTTCTGAATCTCCCGTTGGTAGTAGCCCGATTCTACTGCCCAGAGCGCGCCGCCCTTCTCCTCGATGTAGTCTATGTACTTCTTGGCTCTCTTCTCGATCTCGTTGGTCAGATACTCGACATAGTAGGAGCCACCCAGCGGATCGACCGTATCAGGGACCCCGCTTTCATAGCCTATTATCTGTTGAGTTCTGAGAGCGATCTGAGCAGATTCCTGCGAAGGGAGACTCAAAACTTCGTCTCTGGAGTTAGTGTGTAAAGACTGTGTTCCTCCCAAGACAGCGGCCAGAGCCTGAAGGGCAACCCGCACGACGTTGTTTTCCAGCTGTTGAGCGGTGAGCGTGCAGCCTGCGGTCTGGGTGTGGAAGCGGAACTTGCAGGAATCGTCGTTCTTGGCATTGAACTTCTCCTTGATGATCCTTGCCCACAGCCTTCGTGCCGCCCTGAACTTGGCTGTCTCCTCGAAGAAGTTGTTGTGAGAATTCAAGAAGAAGGAGAGCCGCTTGCCAAACTCGTCTATGTCGAGTCCTGCCTCGATAGCTGCTTTCACGTAGGCTATCCCATTGGCCAGCGTGAAGGCGATCTCCTGCACTGCAGTGGAGCCTGCCTCGCGAATATGATAGCCGCTTATACTGATCGCATTCCACTTGGGCAGATTCTCCTTGCAGAACTTGAAGGTATCAGTGATCAGCCGCATGGAAGGCTTGGGCGGATAGATATAAGTTCCGCGGGCAATATACTCCTTGAGAATGTCATTCTGAATGGTGCCGGAAAGGACATCCATAGGAACGTTTTTCTTCTTGGCCAGAACCACATACATGGCCAGAAGCACCGCGGCTGTGGAGTTGATGGTCATGGAGGTGGAGACCTTGTCCAGTGGTATCTCCTTGAACAGAATCTCCATGTCCTCCAGCGTATCTATTGCCACGCCGGTTTTGCCCACCTCCCCCTCTGCCAGCGGATGATCGGAATCGTAGCCTATCTGGGTGGGAAGATCGAAGGCAACCGATAGGCCGGTTTGCCCCTGCTCCAACAGATACCTGTACCGCTTGTTGGTCTCCTCGGCTGTGCCAAACCCCGCATATTGCCGCATGGTCCACAGCCTGCCGCGGTACATATTCTCGTATATGCCCCGCGTAAAGGGATACTCTCCGGGGCGCCCCAAGTCTCTTTGGTACTCTGTATCGCTAGCAGAGTCAGGGGTATACGAGGCGCCGATTTCGATATCGGATGTAGTTGAGAACTTTCTCTCTTTGGCCAGAACCGATCCTTCCAAGATATGAGTTGTCAATTCAGTCTTTGTCTCATTATGAGCGGCTGCCCCGCCCCGTCAGGGCGCCGAAAAGTCTCAGAGACCCTTTGCTCACCAACACACCTGTTACGTCAGTGCGGTCCGGACGCCCCCTGTGCTGAGCCTTTTCATATAAGCGTTTCAAACACGCTCACAGCCAGCTTTCGAGCAGCAGCAGACTTGGAGTCGATTAGCTCGTATTCCTTCATATCCAGTTGTTTTCGCATCGCTGCCCTTTCACGCCACATAAAGCGCATCACGCGCTCCATTCGTTCCAACTGCGTGATTGCCTCGGTCAAATCACGAGGTCCAGCTTCAGCCCCCACGATCAATGGAACCTTCCCGATTGGCCTTCGGTCAAGATTCTCCCACCAGAGATATCTCAGCAATATCACCAGCGTTTGCTCGTATGGAAACCACCTCTGTGCCATCACATACCGTAAGAACCGCTTCGAGATACAGAAGAACTCGGATCTTGGCTTTGAGATCCCATTTTGAATCAACCTTCTTGCTTCCTCAGGAAACCAGACTAGCATCAATGCGTAAGTGGCATATGTATCGATCAACTGCTTTGTGCTCAACGGCTCCGACTTTATGGTTCCCACCACGATCTCGCAATCCCCATCCGACGCCGTTTCGAGCAGGCTTCTGAAGGTTGCCTCGGATTCCTCCGTTATTTCGAAATCCCCGGGCAGGAGGAGAATATGTTGTATCAACTCCCAACCCTTGCTTTCCAACGCCCAGCCAAACCCGCCCAGCCATCGGTCACAAGTGTCCACGCTGTATACTTCGACCAGCTTCGCCACCGATTCCTGGGTTGGCGTCAGGAGCGACATGAAAAAGGAATCGCTCTTCACATTAGAAGGTGCTCCCTGGATGGTTCTTCTGTCGGCAACGACGATGATATTATCCGTGTACCTTTTGCAGAATTGAACCGTTCTTTCGATTCCCCACAGCAGAGTGTTGAGGTTAAGTCGAAAGGAGACGTTTATGACGACACCCAATCTTTCCTTCATCGCCTACCTCCTTCCGCTAGAAGCCTCTGTTCGGGATGTAATCCCGGAAACCTCTCAGAGTTATTTCATTATTAGCGCGCCGTAGTCTTTCGGATTGTAGTCCAGCGGTACCATCCAATCGGCGGCGGTGTTCAGCCTCCTCTGTTTTCGCCGGAAGTTGAGTGACCAGGTCTTCCCCGATTCTCCTTTCGTATCCAGTTGATCCAGAGGTATGCGCGCCTCGATGCTCCAATAATCGTCTCCCCTGAAAGACTTCACTTCGTAAGTGCCGTTCCATCCTCTGTCT
>CAYFQZ010000548.1:0-1722 GCA_964345305.1 uncultured Ignavibacteria bacterium
TCTTCCAGAGCTATCATCTGATCGACGATCTGACCGTCTACGAAAATCTGGAGACTCCGCTCCTCTACAAGAAGGTGAAAGGGGCGGAGCGAAAGAGCATAGTCTGCGACACCCTGGACAGGTTTCGGATAGTAGCCAAGAAAGACCTTTTCCCCAGCCAGCTATCCGGAGGCCAGCAGCAGTTGGTGGGCGTTGCCAGGGCGGTAATCTCCAAACCCAGGCTGCTTCTGGCAGACGAGCCGACCGGGAACCTGCATTCCAGTCAGGGAGAGGAGATCATGCAGTTGTTAAGCAGGCTGAACAAGGAGGGAACCACGATCATTCAAGTCACCCATTCCGACAAGAATGCATCATACGGCAATCGCATAATCTATCTTAAAGACGGATGGGTCGTGGATAAGCTGTGAGGAGATTCCATCATGATACGCAATTACCTGAGTGTGGCTCTGAGGCACACCGCAAGGAACAAGGCCTACTCTCTGATCAACATCGTCGGACTGGCGATCGGGATGGCTTGCTGCATCTTGATCGCTCACTATGTCCTGTATGAAGTAAGCTACGACAACTATCATGTCGACAAGGACCGCATATTCCGGGTGGCGCAGGACGGCCAATCCCAGCAGGAGAGAAGAATCGCAGCAGTAACCTCCGCGCCCATGGCTCCGGCACTTATAGAAGATTATCCACAAATAGAGCACGCGGCCCGAATCATGTCGGCGGGAAAACCCCTTCTCAAGCGAGATGACAAGATTTTCTACCAAGATCGGTGCTGGTTTGCGGAGAAAGACCTGCCCCGAATTCTAACCATCCGCTTCCTTGAAGGTGATTCCCGGACTGCGCTGGAGAGGCCCATGACCGTGGTTTTATCTCAGCGCGTCGCCGAGAAGTACTTCGGAGACGAACAGCCTCTGGGCCAAATCCTGAATATTCAAGGAATTGACTGTGAGGTCACCGGAGTGTCGGCCAACTGTCCGGAGAACACCCACTTTAAACACGAAGTGCTCCTATCCTTCAGCACACTCGAGGCCTTGGAATATGGTGGTCTTAACGAGTGGTTCCTGGCGAATTTCTACACCTATCTGAAGCTGGCTCCAAACACCGACCTGGCCAACTTCTTGGAGCAGTTGAAGGGTTTCCCGGAGAGGCATGTGGGCGAGGAGCTGAAAGCATCAGGCGAGACGCTGATTCTCTTCCTGCAGCCGATCAGCAGCATACACCTTCATTCGCACCTGATTGGCGAGACAGAACCGCCGGGCAGCCCGCTTTATCTGTACGTCTTTTGTACCGTGGGTTTTTTCATCCTGCTTCTGGCCTGCATCAATTTCACCAACCTGACCACGGCCCGATTTGCCGGCAGGGCCAGGGAAGTTGGCTTAAGGAAGGCGGTGGGTGCCGGGCGATTCCGCCTGGCGGCCCAGTTTCTCTCGGAGTCGGTGCTCCTCTCGGCAGTTGCCCTGCTGGTCGCTTTGGTGTTGGCGGAGGTGGCCTCACCCTTGTTCAATCAACTGACCGGCATCGGTTTTGACATCGGCAGCCTGATTGAGCCCGGATGGCTGCTGGCTCTGGTTGGACTGGTCATCGTCGTGGGCATAGCCTCGGGAAGCTATCCCGCCTTTTTCCTGTCGGCCTTTCGTCCTTCAGACATCCTGCGAGGGACATCCGGCTTGGGCCGTCGGGGCACCGCTCTGAGAAAGGTATTGGTGGTGGGACAGTTTTCCGTCT